>NZ_VFTQ01000009.1:0-192011 GCF_006439475.1 Mesorhizobium sp. B2-8-9
ATCCCGCCCACCCAGTCGACGATCCTCCTGTCCTCGGCCTCGCGCGCCAGCCTCAGGGCCGGCAAGGCGTGGTAGAGCATGGCGGCGGTGTTCGAAGGCGCGTCGCCCTCGCCGGTGAAGCGCTTCATCCATACGCGGTCGACGGCGAGCAGATGGTTGAGCGTGCCGAGCATCGAGCCGAAGACGGCGCCGACGTCGCGACCGAGCTCTTCTTCGGCAAGATCGGCGGCGGCATCATAGAGACGGCCATTGGCCCATTGATTGTAGGCCGCAAACATCATGAAATGCTGCTTCATTCTTCCCACCCGGCTTGACCCGAATCCGGGCCCTTCGTAACCCGCAGCAACGGACCCGCCAATGACCATTCTGCTCTATGACCTCGTCGGCCATGACGTCGCCCGCCCGTTCAGCCCGCATTGCTGGAAGACCAAGATGGCACTGGCGCATAAGGGACTTGCCGCCACCGACGTGCCGACGCGCTTCCTGGAGGTGCCGAAAGTCGAAGGCGGCGTGTCGAAGACGGTGCCGGTGATCCGCGACGGCGAGCGGGTTGTCGCCGATTCCTTCGCCATCGCGCTCTATCTCGACGAAGCCTATCCGGAACGGCCGACGCTGTTTTCCGGCGAAGGCGGCAAGGCGATGGCACGCTTCATCGAGCGCTGGTCGCAGCTCACCATACACCCCTACATCGCGACGGTGGCGCTGACCGATCTGCATGCGATGCAGGACGAACCGAACGCTGCCTATTTCCGCGAGAATCGCGAGCAGCGCTATGGCAAGCGCCTGGAAGACGTCGTGGCCAACCGCGATGCCGGGCTCCCGGCCTTCCGCGCTGCGCTGGAGCCGCTGCGCTCGACCCTCGCCTACCAGCCTTTCATCGGCGGCGAGGCGCCGCTGTTTGCCGATTACATCGTGTTCGGCGCGCTGCAATGGGGCCGCATCGCCTCGCCTTTCCGGTTGCTCGACGACCGCGATAGTATCGCCCGCTGGTTCGAGCGCTGTCTCGACCTGCATGGCGGGATCGGCCGGCAGGTCGCGGCGGCGGCGTGAAGTCTACGAGTGTTGGGGGCTGGCATGTTGCGCTATGAGATGCGAGCCGAGATTTGGGTCTACCCGGGCAAGGGCGGCTGGCATTTCGTGACACTACCGGTGGAGTTCGCGGCACGGATCAAGGCGGCGATGGCGGGGCTGGCGCGCCCTTGGGGCTCGCTCGGCATCACGGCGGCGATCGGCAAGACCAGGTGGCAAACATCGCTCTTTCCCGACAAGGCGTCCGGCAGCCTTCTGTTGCCCGTCAAGGCCTCGGTGCGCCAGCGCGAAGGTCTCAAGGCAGGGGATTCGCCGACGCTGACCATTGAGGTCGAGCTTTAGATCAGAGCCGACTGAAGCCGACCGGTCAAAATCCTGTGCAGTGCCATTCGCGTCTACTTTGACGTGTCCTTGTCGCGCGCGTCCCCGTTCGGCGCATTGCCGTCGGCCAGCCTCACGCAGATCGGATCGCCCTGTTCCATGCGCACGCACTGCCATTCCGGGCCGAAGCCGAAATTCTGCTCCGCGCGCTGCGGGAAGAACAGCAGGGCGAAGACAGCCAAGGCAAGAACCACGGCCACTAAGACAATGCCCGCCATGTCGCCGCGACTGAGGTAGGGCCAGTTCATTTGCCTCAGCTCCAAGCTGCGTCCAGCGCGTTCGCAGCCGTCCAATTATCCCGCAAAGCGCTCGCCTTGACCAGAAGCCGCCTCCCCTTGGCAAGCCGCCGGGCGGCTTGTATAGAGCCCGCCACTCCAGTTTCCATTCCCACAACAAGGACGACCCTATGGCGATCGAACGCACCTTCTCCATGATCAAGCCGGACGCGACCAGGCGCAACCTGACGGGCGCCATCACCAAAATGCTGGAAGACGCCGGCCTGCGCGTCATCGCATCGCGCCGCGTGTGGATGAGCCGCCGCGAGGCGGAAGGGTTCTACGCCGTCCACAAGGATCGCCCGTTCTTCGGCGAACTGGTGGAATTCATGTCGTCGGCGCCGACCATCGTGCAGGTGCTGGAGGGCGAGAACGCCATCGCCAAGAACCGCGAAGTGATGGGCGCCACCAATCCGGCGAACGCCGCCGAGGGCACCATCCGTAAGGTACATGCACTGTCGATCGGCGAGAATTCGGTGCATGGCTCGGACGCGCCCGAAACCGCCGCGCAGGAGATCAAGTACTGGTTCTCGGACACTGAGATCGTCGGCTGAGGCGCAAGCTCGAGTTTCACGGAACGGCCCGCTCCAGCGGGCCGTTTTTGTTTGCAACGGGTGGTCACATCCGCCGCCTGCCCTAGGTTCAGCGAAATTGGCAAAGTAGCGCTGGGCGTCGACGGCTGTGAGCCGCGCTTCCGCCGAACCGAGGGAGGGAGGCATGATCAAGCCTCATGTTTCTGAAAGTGGCCTTGCCTATCCGGATGACCTCGCCCTGTTGAAGCGTATTTATGACGAGGTCTGCGAGGAGCGCGGCATCGTCTTAGGCAGTCCCGAGGCGTCGGACTTGGCGATAGAGGCGATGAGACTGTTTTCCGCCGGTGTCTTCGATGAAGCTGCGATCGGCCGCCGTCTCCGAGGCGGTGACGGGGAGACCGGGGAGTTCAATCCCCGTCACCGTAGCGGATGACTTCCACCTTCTCCCGGGTGATCAGGCAGCTCTTCGTCCTGGTCAGTGCCTTGATCTCTGGGATCAGCGCATCGATCTTCTCCGGCGCGTCGACGATCTCGACGACGATGGGCAAATCCTGCGACAGGCGCAGGATCTTGGCGGTGTGGAGCACGCTGGAGCGGCCGAAGCCGAGTGGGCCCCTCAGCACCGTGGCGCCGGCCATGCCGGTCTCGCGCGCCTTGATGACGATTGCTTCATGCAGCGGCTTGCCGTCGGCCGCCCTGTCGTCCTCGCCGAAGAAGATCCTGAGCAGCGCGCATTGCGCGGGAAGTTCCATGTTCTCTTCTCCCTGATCACCTGTGTGGCCCATCACCTATTGGCCGACTGCCTGTCGACCGGCAGGCGATTGAGCCTGGACGCCATGAGATAGCCCAACCACGCGGCGGCGAGCGACAGGCCGACCACACTGATGAGATAGGTCGCGGCCAGCGGCAAGTCGCCCTCGAACAGCAGAGTGAAGGTGTCGAGGCTCATCGCTGAAAAGGTGGTGAGGCCGCCGCAGAAGCCCGCCATGACGAAATTGCGACTGGCGGGACCGACCATCATGCGGCCGTCCGGCCCGGTCAGCGTGGCGAAGACCATGATGACCCAGGAGCCGACGACATTGACGAAAGCGGTCGACCACAGCGCATTCAGACCGAGCAGCGAGACGATGACATAGCCCGACAGGAAGCGGGCCAGCGAGCCGATCGCCGCGCCGCAGCCGACCGCCAGATAAAGTCGCATTGCCATCTGTCTATCCACCATCGCTCAGCCCATAGCCCCGGTGGTTGAGCCAACCACCCAGGTGGTTGACCCAACCACCCAGGTGGCTGACTCAGCCACCCAGACCACCGCCCAAAAGCCGAGTGCGACGAACAGCACGCACAGCACCGACGAAGCGACGATGTTGAAGGCGGCGAGCCGCCCCTCACCGTCGACCGCAAGGTTGACCGTCTGTAGGCAGAAGGACGACACCGTGGTGTAGCCGCCGAACAGGCCGACGACGATCAGGTCGCGCACGAGATCGCTGGCGAAGACGCCGCCGACCGAGCGTGCCGCGCCGGCGAAGGCACCGATGGCCAGGGCGCCGGAAACATTGACCAACAATGTACCCCAGGGAAAGGTCTCGCCGATGGAACGGCCGACCACGCCGGAGAGGAAAAAGCGGGAAATGCCGCCGAAGAAACCGCCGATCAGGACCAGGGCGCAAGCCGCAAGGGTCATCGCTTCAAAGCCTTTCCAAACGCGATCCCAAGCCGGAATCACTTCATAAGAACAGGCACGAAGCGAAGCGGAAAAACAAATCCTGCCGCGCGAGAGCACGCCTGGCAGGAGTCATCAGCCCATAAGGGCGGTTTCGGGGGAACCCCATCCCCATTTTCGAGGGAACCTAGGCGGTCGCAACAACGCGGTCAATTGCGACGTGCTTGAATGACGGGCAGAACCGTCGAGACGGTCAGGCCAGCCAGAGCATGATGCCGAAAAGCGTGAAGCGGCTTTCGGACGACATCATGCTCTGTTGTTTTCGACGCAATTCGGGACGGAAAACCGCGCCCCGTTTTTCCCGGAATTGCTCATAAAACCCGCCGCCCCCCGGCGGGCAGACGTCATTTGGCTTGACGGTCTTTCACATTCGCATGGGCGTTCGCTGCCTCGGTATCGGTAGACGGCGTCTTCGTCTCCTCACCGGTGAACGGACTGCCCTGTCCAGGCGCAAGGTCGCCGCTGTGGCCGGCCTTGTTGGTCTGGAACGGCTGGCTGTCTGGGCTGAGGCCATGCTGCTCGGCATTGAACAGATGATCGTCCGCCCGGGCAACGCCGGCAAAGGCAATCAGCGATACACCCGCGGCTGCGAGGATAAGCGTGCGCTTTTTCATGTCTGGTCTCCTTTGAGTGGCCAGATCGAGCCCGCGCATTCGGTCTGGCGGCTTAAGTGAAGGGACATTGTCCCTTTGCCTGCCCGCCATCTGCATAAGTCAACGCCCGGCGTTGCTGGTTTATTCCGGAGAAAACGGTGTCCAGGCGCAAAAGTTGCGCGGTCGGGGTCGGCGCGCGACGTCAGCGCGCCATTTTCAGCAGAACCGTCTGAGGCTTACCCGCCAGCGGATCGACCTGATGACTTGTAGCGGTGAACATCAGCCGTTCGCCAACGGTAATACGCGCCTGCAGCGTATAGGTCCGGCCCTTCTGGATCGCCTTGGGATCGAAACCGAATTCGAACCTGATCGGCACTTGGCCGGTGGGCGCTATCCTGCGCCTGGCGACAACGGTTGCCGGCGCATCGGCCAGCGAAACATCGGCGAGCTCGACCACGAGCACGGCATCGGGCGGCAGCGCGATGCGCTCGCGGTAAGTCACCTCGCCCGCGATCGTCATTTCGCCGGCGTTGGTCGCTTCCGGCACGGCAAGCACGCCGACCACCAGCGGCACCAGCCCGAAGATGAAGAATTCCGCGATGCGGTCCAGCATGAGATTGCTCCCGCCAAGCAAATCAAACCACCCGGCAGGCTTGGGAAGGATTGCGGTCGTTCGATGGCCGAACGGGAGTTTTTTCTGATGCATGTCGTTGCCCAGAGCTGCTGCACAGTTCTGGGCGACATGCATTATTCGCCCTGTTTCTTCCAACGGTCCGCAGCTTGATCGTCAGCCTCCTTGGCCTCGACCCAGCCGCCCTCGGAGCCGTCGGCGCGGTGTTCCTTCTTCCAGAAGGGCGCACGCGATTTCAGGTAGTCCATCAGGAAATTCGCCGCCTCGAAGGCCGCCTGGCGGTGCGACGAGGCCGCGACCACCAGCACGATATTCTCGCCCGGCGCTATCTTGCCGTGGCGGTGGATGACGGTGAGCCCCTGCAGGGGCCAGCGCCCGGCGGCCTCGGCGGCGATGCGGCCGATCTCGGCCTCCGCCATGCCGGGATAGTGCTCGAGCTCGAGCGCCGAGAGCGCGCCCTGTTCGTCACGGCAAAGGCCGGAAAAAGTGACCACGGCGCCGATATCGGTCCGGCCTTTGGCCAGGCCGGCGATCTCGGCGGCGACGTCGAAGTCCTCGCGCTGGATGCGGATGCCGGGCACGACCGCGCCGGCCATGTCAGCCCCCGGTCATCGGCGGAAACAGGGCGATCTCGCGCGCGCCTTCGATCTTCTCGCGATGGCCGACATGCTCCTGGTTGATGGCGACGCGGATGACGTCAGGGTATTGCAGCGCGTTCTCATACTCCTCGCCGCGCGACTTCAGCCAGCGCAGCAGATCGGCGACCGTCTCGATGCCGGCAGGCAAGTCGACGTCCTCTTCCGGCTTGCCGATCCGCTCGCGCACCCAGGCGAAATAGATGAGTTTCGTCGACATCCGCGCTTCCTACTCGTCCATGATGTGCTTGAGGCCGGCGCGGAAATAGTCGTAGCCGGTGTAGAGCGTGACAAGTGCCGCGACCCACAGCAGCACGAGGCCGATCTGCGTGGTCAGCGGAAAGATCTTGTCGCCGGCCGGGCCGACCAGCAGGAAGGCGATGGCGACCATCTGTATGGTGGTCTTCCATTTGGCGAGCTGGGTCACCGGCACCGACACCTTCAAGGCGGCCAGATATTCGCGCAGGCCCGAAACCAGGATCTCGCGGCACAGGATGATGATTGCCGCCCATAGCGACCAGCCGGCGATGCCGCCATGGCGGTCGGTGTCGGCGGCAAGCAGGAGCAGGCAGGTGGCGACCAGCAATTTGTCGGCGATCGGGTCGAGCATCTTGCCGATGTTGGAAGTCTGCTGCCAGGCGCGCGCGAAATAGCCGTCAAAGTAATCGGTGATCGAGGCAAGCAGGAAAATGACCAGCGCCGACCAGCGGGCGAAGTCGGACGACTTCAGGTGGCCTTCAAGAAAAAAGCACAGCACGACCAGCGGCACCGCGATGATGCGGGCATAGGTAAGGATGTTCGGCAGGTTGAACGCGCGCTGTGCCATGTCGTCTCGGGAAATCTCCACCGCCAGACGTACTCAAATCAGAAGCCAATGTAGGGGGTCAACAGCCGAGATTCGATTGACCAGGGAAAAATGGCGCGAAGGTCGGCGTGAAGCACCCGCTCTGGTCTGGGCATTCCACGTCAGAGGCAGAGATTGGCAACTTCGATGTATACTCTTCTTGCAACGTTGGGATTGGCGAAGCCTAAGCAACTTCGTCATCCACGGGCGGAGCGGGAGCGAAGCGGACGCTCCAAGGTATGGCACCCCTCACCACACCGACGCCTTGGTCAACCTTCCATGCTCGCGACCAGCCCTCAGCTCTCGTGGAAGTGATTGTAGACCAGCTTCGCCACGTGCTCGGAAATGCCGTCGACCTTGACAAGGTCCTCGACCGCGGCGCGGCTGACTGCCTTGGCGGTGCCGAAGGCGTGGAGCAGCGCGCGCTTGCGGCCGGGACCGATGCCGGCGATCTCGTCGAGCGGGCTTTTGACCATCTCCTTCTTGCGGCGGGCGCGGTGGGAGCCGATGGCGAAACGGTGCACCTCATCGCGCAGGCGTTGGACGAAATAGAGCACCGGATCGCGCACCGGCAGCATGAAAGAGTCCCTGCCCTTGACGAAGAAGCGCTCGCGGCCGGCGTCGCGGTCCGGGCCCTTGGCGATACCGATGGCCACCACCCTGTCCTCGACGCCGAGATCGGCAAGAATCTGGCGCACGGCCGTCATCTGGCCCTGGCCGCCGTCGATCAGGATGACATCCGGCCAGGCCGGGAAGCCGCCATTGCCGGCGACCAAATCCTCCTCGCCGGCTTCGTCCTCGACGGCCGAGCCGGGCTGGACGTCCCCATGCTCCTTGAGCAGCCGCGAAAAGCGCCGCTGCATCACTTCGCGCATCATGCCGAAATCGTCGCCCGGCGTGATCTCGGTGGAGCGGATGTTGAATTTCCGGTACTGGTTCTTCACGAAACCTTCCGGTCCGGCGACGACCATGGCGCCGACCGCGTTGGTACCCATAATGTGCGAGTTGTCGTAGACCTCGATGCGCACCGGCGGCTTTGCCAGGCCGAAGGTCTCGGCGAAGCCGGCGAGCAGCCGCGCCTGCGTCGAGGTCTCGGCCAACCTGCGGCCAAGCGCCTCGCGCGCGTTCTGCAGCGCGTGGTCTGTCAGTTCCTTCTTCTCGCCGCGCTGCGGCACCGAAATCGTAATCTTGCGGCCGGCATGTGTGGAGAGCGCCTCGGCGAGCAGTTCCTGTTCCTGCGCGGCCTGGGAAAGCAGCAGCGTGCGCGCCGGCAGCTTGTCGTCATAGAATTGCGCCAGGAACGAGCCCAGCACCTCCGCCGGCTCCAGCGCCGGATCGGCCTTGGGGAAATAGGCGCGGTTGCCCCAGTTCTGACCGGTGCGGAAGAAGAATACCTGGATACAGGTCTGGCCGCCCTCCTGGTGGATGGCGAAGACGTCGGCCTCCTCGACCGTCTGCGGGTTGATGCCCTGATGTGCCTGGACATGCGAGAGCGCCGCAAGACGGTCGCGGTAGATGGCGGCGCGCTCGAAATCGAGTTCTTCGGAGGCCTGCTGCATGGCGGCCGAGATTTCGGTCTTTACCTTCTGGCTGCGGCCGGAGAGGAAGTCCTTGGCCTCGGCGACCAGCTCGGCATAGCCCTGATGCGAGATCTCGCCGGTGCAAGGCCCGGCGCAGCGCTTGATCTGATAGAGCAGGCACGGCCTTGTGCGGTTCTCGTAGAAAGAGTTGGTGCAGCTTCGAAGCAGGAAGGCGCGCTGCAGCGAATTGATGGTGCGCCCGACGGCGCCGGCGGAAGCGAAGGGGCCGAAATAGTCGCCTTTTCGCGAGCGCGCGCCGCGATGCTTGTAGATGCCGGGCGAGACATGGTCGCCGGTCAAGAGGATATAGGGGAAGGACTTGTCGTCCCGCATCAGCACGTTGAAACGGGGCCGCAGCCGCTTGATGAGGTTGGCCTCGAGCAGCAGGGCCTCGATCTCGGTGCGGGTGACGACGAATTCCATTGTCGCCGTCTCGCGCACCATGCGGCCGATGCGGGCGGTGTGGAAGCGCCCCTGCGCGTAATTGGTGACGCGCTTCTTCAGGCTGCGCGCCTTGCCGACATAGAGAACGTCGCCGGCGGCGTTCATCATGCGATAGACGCCGGGCTGGTTGGGCAGCCGCTTGACCAGGGTCTGGATCACCTCTGCGCCGACCATGCCGTCGGCGTCGCCGGCATGCGGCGTCCAGTCGATGGCCGTGAAGGCGACCTCGGGGCCGGACGGCAAAGGCTCGGCCTCGACGATCTCCTCCGTCGCCTCGTCCTCAACGTCCATCTCGGGGTCGATATCGGGCGGCAGATCGTCGGCGGCGCCGTTTCGTTTGTCTCTTTGGGCTACGGGACTCATTCCACCATGCCTGTCACATCGGGCGTCTGCCACGCAAGATGCTGGCCGCCATCGAGCGCGATCATCTGGCCGGTCACCGAGCGCGCTTGCCACAGATAGCGGATCGTGGCGCCGAATTCGGGCAATTGCGGGCCGCGCTTCAGGATCAGGCCCTCGATCTGGCTCTCGAAATCATCGTCATCCTGGCGCTTGTTCTTCAGTGTCGGGCCGGGGCCTATGGCGTTGACGCGGATGCGCGGCCCGAGCGCCTGTGCAAGCATTTGCGTTTGCGTCCACAGAGCCGATTTCGACAGCGCATAGGAGAAATAACGCGGCGTCGGCCGCCAGACGCGCTGGTCGATGATGTTGACGATCAGCCCCTCCCCGTCTTGCGGCAGCGCGCGAGCAAGGTTCTGCGCCAAAAGCGCCGGCGCCTTCACATGGATGGCGAAGTGGCGGTCCCAGGCTTGCCAGTCGAAATCCTCGACGCGATCGTCGACGAACAAGGAAGCGTTGTTGACCAGCAGCGTGACGGGTCCGAGCGCCGCCTGCGCGCGACCGACAAGATCACCCACGGCATCCATGTCGGTGAGATCGGCGGCGACAACGGCGGCGCGGCCGCCACCGGCCACGATCTTCTTCGCCAGCGCCTCGGCCTCGTCGCCGGAGCGATTGGCGTGGATGGCGACCGCAAAGCCATTGGCGGCCAGATCCTCGACGATCGCCTTGCCGATCCGCCTTGCTCCACCCGTCACCAGCGCGACGATCGTGGCTTGTCTCATGGTGTCAATCCTCAATCGGCTTCACGATTCCGGGAAGCCGGCACAATGTGACGGGCCAAGCGTTAAATGCCATTTCCACCTGGGGCAGGAATGTGGCGAAGCGGCCCGGACGCGCCTCCGCCCCATCGGATTCGGGGCGCCGTTCCCGGCAATATATGTCGCCGGACCCCTTGAACCAAGCGGTCTGCGGCGCAACATGACTAGCCTGCTGACATTCGCTGTTGCGAAGATGCAACGTCAACTTTCGGCCTTATTCGCGCCGGGGAATGACCCAAGTTCAGGTTCGCTTCAGCCGCATTTCAGCACGACATTCGGAACCGTTGAGCGCCAAGCCCGTTTATCCCCCCGGACGGGCCGGGGCGTTTCATGAACAAAAAAGCCTAAGTGTCTTGTGGCTTAAGGAGAGTATAACAATGAAGACCAATCTCAAATTCGCGCCGCTTGCCGCTGCGCTCGGGCTGTTCGCCTTTGCTGGCACCGCCTTTGCGGCCGACGTCGTTTCCGAAGAGCCGCCGGCTCCCGCCCCGGTTGCCGAGCTTCCGGTCGCTTCCTGGGCTGGCCCCTATGCCGGTATCAGCCTCGGCTACGGCTTCAGCGGCCATGCCGATGCTCGTGACGCCGGCGTCAATGTGAAGACCAAGGGCTTCATCGGCGGCGTGTTCGGCGGCTACAACTGGCAGCAGGATAACTTCGTCTACGGCGCTGAAGCCGATCTCGGCTACAACGGCGTCAAGGGCGACAGCGCTGGCATCAACGCCAAGGGCGGCCTCGAAGGCTCGCTGCGCGCTCGCCTCGGCTATGCCGTGACCCCGGAAATCCTGCTTTATGGCACCGGCGGTCTCGCCGCCAAGAACCAGAAGATCACGGATAGCGTCACCGCCACTGACGAGAGCAAGGCAATGCTCGGCTGGACGGCCGGTGTCGGCACCGACATCAAGATCACGGACAACGTGTTCGGCCGCGTCGAGTACCGCTACACCGACTACGGCGACAAGGACTTCGGCGCCCTCGGCAACGTCAAGTCGAAGGACAACCGCGTCACCTTCGGCGTCGGTATGAAGTTCTAAGTCGTAGAAGCCACGACACGAAAAAGCCGGGCCTTGAGCCCGGCTTTTTTTGTGTTTGCAATCCTGTCCTTCTGCCCTTGTCGGGAGCTTGCCGGTTTCGAGAAGTTTGAGCGAGCAGGCGACAAAATTCACGCGAGCCGTATCGCCCTGACTTCAGGGAGTCGGCGTCGACGGCGCCTGCTGGAAATCCTCATGGACTGGAATCGACTGCAGCCGGTCGAGCCATTTTGCTCTTGAGCGCATCATGACTTGCGCATCCGCACGGTACTCGCCCGGGTCGTCCAGCGTGGCGGCGTGGACATGGATCTCGGCAGGCCATCGGTCGGAGCGGAAGTAGAGCCTCGCGCCGCAGGACGGGCAGAAACCGCGAAAAGTATTCGGGCTGCTTTCATAGTGCCTGATGTCGCCACTCCAGCTCAGCTTGTCCGGCCTCATTCCCAGAAAGGCCGTGAAGGGGGCGGATGTCGCCCGCTGACAATCGGTACAGTGACAGACCAGGTTGCGCGTGATCTCGCCTGAATAGGTCCAGGCCACAGCACCGCACATGCAATGCCCATTGAGTGCCATTGCTTCCTCCCCTGGCCGTTCGTTCCTCGAGGCCAGCTCAACAACACTGACCCATCGCGGTCCGCAAGGCCGATGCGACGAGCGGCTTACGCGCGTTTCTTTGCGACCTTGGCGGGTTTCGGCGGCAAAGTTTCGACGAATGCCAGCGCAAGGCCGAGCCAGCCACGGAGATCCGCCTCCGTGGCTGTGCCTTCCGGCGCGACATGGACATACCCTTCCATCGAGCGCCCGCCCATTTCCATCGGGCTTGCACGGGGCCGTGCGACTGCGGCCGCATGCGCGGCCTTGCCGACACGCACTAGCAAGCCGCGCTTCGACGTGCCAATCAGCATGTTGCCGTCGATCATGAAGCAGGTGCCGCCGAACATTTTCTGCTCGGTGAAGGCGCGCCGGTCGAGCGCCGCACGCAGACGCTCGACCATAGGGTCGGGCGCGAGGCTGGTTGAGGGCTTTGCCATGTCTCCACTCCGACTTGGGCGGTGTCAGGCAAGCATGGAAACGGACGGGGTTCAAGGCGGTCTTCCCCTTCTCCCCTTGTGGGAGAAGGTGGCCGAGCGAAGCTCGGACGGATGAGGGGTGCTCCAGCTTGACGCATTCATCAGCGATGGACGGCACCGGGTTCGCCAGAGTCCCACTCCGTCCAACACCCCTCATCCGTCTCGGCGCTGCGCGCCGATCCACCTTCTCCCACAAGGGGAGAAGGAGGCGCCGCCGTCACCCCGGCACGCTGCCCTTCAGCTCCGGAAACTTCTCATCAAACCTCGCGGCCCAGCGCACGAGCCGGCTGCGGCCCTTCTCCCATTGGCCGGGAAAGCGCAGCGCCAGATAGCCGAGGCAGGCGCGCAGCGCCATATGGCCGGCGGTGATCTTCTTCGGCAGCTTCGGCGGGTTGGCGTTGATGAGGTCGAGCGCGGCGGTGACCTTCGCCCACTGGCGATCGAGCCAGGGCTGGTAGACCATCGTTTCCGGACGCGTGCGTCGTTCATAGACCATCGACAGCGCGCAGTCGCAGATGCCGTCGGCCAGTGCCTCGAGAACTTCCGCTTCGAGCCGCTTGTCGGGATTGCGAGGGAACAGCGCATTCTTCGACAGCCGGTTGAGATGTTGTGTGATGGCGCGGCTGTCATGGACCGACCGGCCGTCCTCCAGCACCAGCACCGGGATCTTGCCGAGCGGATTGGCCGAGATCAGCTCGGCCGGCTTGTCCTCCGTCTTGACCGGCACGAGATCGATGGCGATCCCGGCATGGAGGGCCGCCATGCGGACCTTCGAACTATAAGGAGACGTGGGCGCGTAAAGCAGCTTCGGCATGATCGGCTTTCCAGTTTGTCTGCGGCACTGTTGACCGAATGGGTCTCCAGGGCAACGGCCCAGCAAGGCCGATCCAGCTTGGCCAATGCATTTTTGACGCCCGGGCGCGGCAACAAAAAAAGCTCCCGGAAGTTTTGCCTGGCAGCAAAATTACCGAGAGCTTTAGGAGGAGCGTGCGCTCCGACTCCGCTCGCCGTGACACCGAATTGGCGAGAGGGGTGCCTGAGTGGCACCCGCCCTCACCTGTTGCGGTTCGCGAGCGAAGCTACGCGATTACTTCTTGGCAGCCGGCTTCTTGGCCGGAGCTGCCTTCTTCACGGCTGCCGGTGCCTTGGCGGCGGCGGCCTTCATCGGAGCCTTGGCGGCGGGCTTGGCCGCGGCCTTCGCTGCCGGCTTCTTGGCGGCGGGCTTGGCCGCCGGCTTTGCCGCTGCCTTGACGGCGGGCTTGGCCGCAGCCTTCGCTGCCGGCTTCTTGGCGGCGGGCTTAGCCGCAGCCTTCGCTGCCGGTTTCGCTGCTGCCTTGGCCGGGGCCTTGGCGGCTGCCTTCGGTGCGGCTGCCTTCTTCACTGCTGCAGGTTTCGCGGCAGCCTTAGCTGCCGGCTTCTTTGCCGGCGCTTTCGCCGCCGGCGCCTTGGTTGTCGTCTTTGCCATGCGATGCCCCTTGCGTTTTGCCAATGGTCGTGAGTGACCCGGCGTGTCTATGCATATCTGACTCGCGACTGTCTAGCCAGCGAAGCAACACAATGATTTTCAGTTATTGAATTTTGGTTACACGAAACGCTTTAAGATGCATCTCATGGAAAAATTGTGAGCGAATCTATCACTTTCGACGTGACGGCCTGGCGCACAGATTTTCGCGCGGCTTCTATCGCCTGATCCTCCATCGACCAGCGGCATAACCTTGCATCACAATGTGAGCAGAGTGCTCATAATAGACAAGAGGCCGTCGAAAGTCGACTTCATCTTGTCCAGCAGAAACATCTACAGACGAACCGGCCAGATGCGACGACCAAAGCTTGAGCGCTTTAAAGTGAGCTTAAAGCTCATATTCACGCGCCGCATTCAAACGCCCGCCGGGTGGCGTCCGCGCCGCAGGCGGCGCGCCGGCTCGGCCTGGTGCAGATGGACGGCGTAGGTGTCCCAGGGCGGCGAGAGCGCGATGGCGGCCAGCATGCGGCCGATTTCGCCGCGATGGTAGCTGCCGTGCAATACGATATGGATCAGCATCTCCTGCCTCGTCATGCAGCCCCTGTCGCCGTCAGTGAAGGTGAAAGCGACAGGATCGGCAAGCCTTTGCTCCGAAACGGCTTCGAGATAGTCGAGATACCAGCCGTCGATCTCGGCCAAGGCGGCGCGCAACGCGCGTGGCTCGGGCGTGTCCGGCGTATTGTCGCTCGCATAGCCATGGGCGACTCCCTTCAGATGCGCGGCAAAAATCCGCGCCACGACATGGATATGGTTCATCAGGCGGATCGCGGCGTGGCGTTCCCCGGCGTCGCGAGACGGATCCATCCCGGCAAGCTTCTCCACCAGCTCGTCGTTCGCCCGGGCCTGGTAGGCGAGCATGCCCTTCAGCAAGGTCTTGGCACTCATCTTTGCCGCCCCATTTGCGTTGGTGAATTGAATGTGAGTATCCTGTCTATATTCTCGGGAGACGGGCCAGCATGTCTACTCGCGTTGCAAAGCCGGCCGCACGCATGCGCAAGCAGCCGCGCCAGGCGCGTTCGATCGCTACCGTCGAGGCGATCATCGAAGCCGGTGCTCACGTTTTGAGCGAGCTCGGCTGGGCAGGTTTTTCCACCAACAAGGTGGCAGAGGCCGCGGGCGTCAGCATCGGCTCGCTCTATCAATATTTCCCCGACAAGCTCGCCCTGGTCGAAGCGATCCGGCGCCGCCACTTCGATCATGTGCTGTCGGTGATTCGCGAAGCGGCGGCCGACGAGAAGCCGCTCAGGCAATTCGCGCGCGAGCTGGTGCGCGGCATGATCGGCGCGCACTCGATCCATCCGACGCTGCACCAGGTGCTGCTGGACGAGGCGCCCGGCGACCGCGGCTCGCGCGCCGCCCATGCCTCGTTCCAGGCGCGCTATCTCGAACATTATGCGGCTGCCGTCGCGCAGTATCGCAAGCGCCGCAAGGATACCGAGACGATGGCGCGCGTGCTCTCCTCGGCGATCGAGGGCGTGATCCACAACGCGGCACGGCGCAACATGCTCGACGCGCCGGAATTGCAGAAGCAACTGGTCGAGCTGATCGAGGCTTACGTATCGGGCCACAAGGCAGCCTGAGTGAGCGGCAGCGGAGCTGGCTGTGAGCGGGAGCTGCTTGCATGGCTCCGGCGGCGACCTCTGAAAACCAGAAGCCAACTTCCGACAGGTCGGCGGGACAGCGCCCCATCTCCCCACAAGGGGGGAAATCAGATGGCGCGCCGGCTTTCGCCAATCACCAAGGCTGCAGAATGCAGCTGGACGCCGAAGCCGCTAATCTCCCCTCTTGTGGGGGAGAGGCCGGCAGGCCAGAGGGGGGCGCCGTAGAGCGCCGACCTCAATGTCTACCAGCCCGCAAAATATTATCGCAGCACGCGGCAGCGGCCGTTGTACACCAGCCACCGGTCGAAGCCGGAGACGCAGAATTCGACATTGTCGCCGATCGAGGCAAAGCCCTGGCCTTCCTCGATCAGGTAGAAGATCGAACGGTCGCGGCCGTCCGTCAGGTTGACGGTGGCGCGGCAATAGTGGCGGCCGATCGGCCATTCATCGCTCGCCGGCTCATAACGATGCTGGCGGATGTTGCGGAAATCAGTGATCGCGACGTCCGGCAGATGCGGCACGTGATGCACCTGATAAGAGAAGCGGTCGGTGATCTTGTTCAGCACCCAGGCCTCGCCGCAGACGCTGCCGTCATCCTCGGTGTAGATGGACAGGTCGGCGGCATGCGCTGCCTGGCTGAAGCCCAGCGATGTGGCCAACGGGGTGCATAGCGAAATCAGCGCGGCAAGGGCGGAATGGGCGAAGCGAGTCATGACAGCCTCTCAAGGTCGGTTCCGCACACTGTGCGGGAGCACTTGGCGGCGGTCAAGCGGTTGCGAAAACAATGGTTTCCGTAAAACTTCGTTCCAGACTTCACCGGCTAATTGGGTTGCATGGAGATTTAGGTCAGCCGGCCTGATCTGAAACCCCATCCAACCTAAACTGTGCCGGCAAGCAGCAGCCCGCCGATGACGGCAATGTTGATCAGGAATGCGTTGCGCAGGACCTGCCTCGCGGGCTCCTCCACGGCCCAGAAGCGTAGCAGCATGACGTTCGTCGCCAGCGTGAAGGTGGCGAGCGCACCGGCGGCAAAGGGCCGAGTTATGCCAACGGCAAGCAGGAAACCGGCAGCGACCTCGACCGTCGAACCGACGGCCAGCATCAAGGCCGGAGCCGGAAATTTCTGCGCGGCCAGATAGTCGCGCATCGCGCCGAATTTCAGGAAATGCTCGATGCCGGCGAAGACGAACACGCCGCCGATGAGGAGAGCGCCAAGCGCTTGAACGGATTGAACGGGCATGACGGCCTCCTCTCTCGACGACGCGCTTCGCTTTGCTCAATCCAGCGGAATGAAGGCCGGGTTGTAGACGACCTCCCACAGATGATCGTCGGGATCCTGGAAATAGCCGGCATAGCCGCCCCAGAAAGTCTTTTGCGCCGGCTTGACCACGCGTGCGCCGGCCTTGACGGCCTCGGCCATCACGGCATCGACCTCGGCCTCGCTGCCGACATTGTGGCCGATGGTGAGCTCGGTCGGGCTGCGGCCGCTCTGCGGCACCGTCGCGTCATGGGCGATGCTGGACCGTTCGAAGATGGCGAACTTCAAGCCGCCGGCGAGTTCGAAGAAAGCGACGGCGCCATGCTCGAATTCCCGGCCGATGATGCCTTCCGTCGGCAGGCCGAGGCCGTCGCGATAGAATTTGAGCGACACTTCCAGATCGTCGACGCCGAGCGTCAATACGGTGATGCGAGCTTTCATTTTCTCTCACTCCTTTCTATATTCGTGACCACAGCCGCAAACGGATGCGGTCTGAGAGCGCGTGAAGCGCGGTGAAGTTGCGTCCGTTTTGCCATGGATGACGTGGCCGGCCTTGAAGATTTCGGCCAAAATGACCGTCACACCGATCCGGCAACTCCCGCTGGAGCAGATCGGAGAGAGAATGGAACCGGTCCTGGCGCAGACCACCGGCTTCTTTCGCGAGCGGCCCGTCGCTGGCGGCCTTGCCGCTGCCTTCTGCGCGGTCTGGGTCCACCGCATGGACAACCGCGCCGTTCCGCCCATCGTCATCACGCCGGATGCGACGATCGACCTGCAATGGATCGACGGCCGCTTCCGCGTGGCCGGCCCCGACAAGGAGCCGCAGATCGAGCGGCCTGCCGCGGGCGCGGTGATCGTCGGCTTCCGCTTCCGGCCCGGCGCCGCCGCCGGTTGGCTGGGCGTGCCGGCCAGCGAAATCGTCGGCGGGCGGCTCGATCTCCAGAAATTATGGGGTACGCGTGCCCGCGAACTATCGGATCGCATCAAGGCTGCGACCGATCTGCCGGCCATGCTGCGGCAGTTGGAAGAGACGGTCGGCATACGCACCGAAGGCCGCGATGCGCTCGACCCGCAGATGGGCCGGGCCTTCGACGTCATCCACAAAGGTTTGCCGCCGGAAACGCCGCTGGTTCCCTTCCTGCAGCGCCAGCTGCATATGAGCGAACGGACGCTGCGGCGCCGCTTCGAGGACGCCTTCGGTTATGGCCCCAAGACGCTCGACCGCATCCTGCGCTTCCATCGGTACCGGCGCTTGCAACGACAGCAAGGCGACGCCTCGACCGCGCTGCTCGCAATCGAGGCCGGCTATGCCGACCAGGCGCATCTGATCCGCGAAAGTCGGCGGCTGACCGGTGTTACGCCCACGGCGCTGGTTTAGGCGATGCGGTCGCCTACTTGCCCGCCAGCCACTCGAGCGACCAGAGCGACTGTTGCCGGAGGGCGAGAACCTTGTGGAGGGCCGGCAACAGGACCTTCAATTCGCTCTCCAGCGTATAGGGAGGATTGACCACCACCAGCCCGCTGCCGTCGAGGCTGGGCTCGTTCGAGGCGGGCCGGATCTCGAAGGCGATGTCGAGCAGCTTCGGAATGCCGGTCTCCGTCAACGCCGTGCGGAAAGCGGTGACCGCCTTGCGGTCCTTGATCGGATACCAGAGCGCGTAGATGCCGCCCGGCCAGCGCCGATGCGCCTTCTGCAGGCCTTCGACAAGCCTGGAGAACTCGCCCTCCTCCTCGAAGGGCGGATCGATGAGGACGAGGCCGCGCTTTTCCTTCGGCGGCAGTTGCGCGCCGAGCGCCAGCCAGCCGTCGAGCTCGATCACCCTTGTCTGGAAATCGCCGGCAAAGACCGATTTCAGCCGCGCGGCATCCTCGGGATGCAGCTCGATCGCCGTCAGCCGGTCCTGGCTGCGCAGGAGATGGCGCACGATCAGCGGCGAGCCGGGATAATGCTTGAGGCCGCCGTCGGGATTTCGCGCGCGTACCGCTTCCAGATAGGGCTGAAGCAGCGCCGCCGCTTGCGGCTCGAGCGCGGACTCTACCAGCCGGCCGATGCCGGTCTGCCATTCGCCGGTCTTGCCGGCCTCGACCGAGGCAAGATTGTAGCGGCCGATCCCGGCATGGGTGTCGATGACGCGAAAAGCCTTGTCCTTCTGCTTGAGATATTCGACGAGGCGCGCGAGCACGGCATGCTTGACGACATCGGCGAAATTGCCGGCGTGGTAGGCGTGGCGATAGTTCATGCGCGCTTATCTCCAGAGAGCATGATGTCGAGCGAGAACCGCTTCACACTTTTCGGCATCATGCTCGTGGCGAACCGTTGCGGCCCCAGCGCGGCGGTGGCGGCTGCGAATTGGGATTTTGCGGGCCACCGCCGCGGCGCCCGAAGACCAGCGAAACCGCCAGTCCGGCAAGGCCGACGCCCATCAGCGTATAGCCGGCCGGCCGCGCGCGTTCGTCGATCGAGCCGGTGTCCGCGCGCAGGATGAGATCGACCGCGCGCATGGCGATGCCGTCGGCATCGCCGGGTCCGACGGTGAAGAGGTAAGGACCGGGCACGACCTTATCGATGACGCCGGCCTCGTCGCGAAAGATCTTGTCGGGCAGTTGCGGGCTGGCCTGGCGCGGATTGTCCGTGTGGTTGAATGAGAGCGCCGAGGCCAGCACCGTACGGCCGCCATGCGCTGCGGTCAGCGTCAGCACCGTGCGCTGCTGGCCCGCGACGCGCTCGGCCCGCGCGGTCAGGTCGACCAGCACCCTTACCGGAGCGTCGCTTGCGGCAAGTTGCACGGTGGCGGGCCGGAAGCGGCCGCCCTCATAGACGCGATACGTGCCGATGGGGTGGCCGGAAAAATTGCTCATCGCCCAGGGATAGAAGATGCCGATGGCGGCACCGGCGATGAGGAGAAGGACACACAGGAAGCGCATTCAGAGCCTTGGTTTCTGAGCGAGATCGCTGCTATTTTTGGCGGGTTCGTTTCGCGCAGCTTCGCGGACCCGCTCCATCTCGTCCAGAAACATTTCCAGGCCAAGCTCGAAAGTCTTGTCGAAGCCGGCGGCGCCGAAATAGGCGCCGGCCTTCACGACGCTCGGATAGTCGCGCGCCAGCTCCTCGTCGCTGACGGTGGTGACCGCCGAAGGCCCCTTGGCATAGCCGGCCGTCTCGTCGAGGATGGCGCCCATCAGATAGTAGCCTGCGGCGCGGAACAGGCGGGCGCTGAGCTCGGGGCCGAAGCCGCCATCCTCGAACAGGCCGATGATGGCGTTGAGCTTGGCGAGGCAGGGCGGCGAGTTCATTCGGTAGACGACGATGAACGGCGCAAAGGCCGGGTGCTCGGTGGCGACGCGCCGGAATTCCTGCATGCCGATGCGGGCCCGCTCGCGCCAGGGCAGCCTATCGTCGGGGATTACAAGCCCGCTCATCTGGCGGTCAACTAGCGCCTCGTAGAGATGCGCCTGCGAGGGGAAGTGGTGATAGATGCTCATCGCTTCGCAGCCGAGCCTGGCGGCGAGCTTGCGCATCGAAAAGCCGGAAAGCCCTTCCCGCTCGATCACCTCGAAGGCGGCGTCCTCGATCATGTCGCGGGAGAGTTTTCCGCGGGGTCGCTTTTTTCTGCTCGGTGCATCCATGGCGCTTGACAACTTACACTGTAAGGTTCATCTTCCACACACCTTACATCGTAAGGCTAACAAAAACCAGAGGAGAATATCATGTCAGTCATTCGCATCATCTCAACCGCGCATTCCTGCCTTCGCTTCGCCTCGCTGATCGCCGCGGCGGGCGTGTCTGCCGCATTGCTCGCCTCCGCGCCGGCCCGCGCCGATGACTATGACGCGGCGCTGAAGGACATCCAGTCGACCATGGGCGGTGTGCCGAGCTTCATCAAACAGTTCCCCAAGGCCGGTCTGCCCGGCGCCTGGGCCGAGGTCAAGGCCATCGAGCTCAGCGACAAGACGGCGCTGACGCCGAAGGAGAAGTCGTTGATCTCGCTGGCGGTCGCGGCGCAGATCCCGTGCAGCTACTGCATCTGGTCGGACACCCAGAACGCCAAGCACGCCGGCGCCACCGACGAGGAGATCCGGGAGGCCGTCACCATGGCGGCGCTGACGCGCCATTGGAGCACCATCTTCAACGGCATGCAGGTCGATTTCGATCAGTTCAAGAAAGAGATGGGCGGAGAGTAAGGCTTAATCGGCTATCGGGCGGGCGCGACGTCCGCCCGCTTTTCGCCGCCTCGATCGAGGCTCCAACCAAGCTTGTGGATTCGCCGCCGCCGCTGCGCCAGAGCGTTTCACCGTTTCACGGAAACGGCGAACCGCTCTATCTCTTTGTTTTGACGCAATTCCGGACGGAAAACCGCTCACACTTTTCCTGAAATTGCTCTATAGGAACAGCGCCTTGAAAAAGCCGGCACGGATCCGATATCGGACCGGCGCCGGCCGGGCCGACATTCGAGAGCGCCCCCTTTGCAGGCCCTCGAATGGCGCTTCCGCCCCGACCGGGCGGCCCGTTGGAGACCTGTTTGAAGCGAGCGATATCGATAATCGTCACTCTGGCGCTGCTGGCATGGCTTGCCAGCGACCAGCGCTGGAAGATGGTCGGCGATGCCTTCGCCTCCATCACGCCGGGCGCCTTTGCAGCGGTCGCGGGGGCGCTGTTCGTCACCTACGTGCTCAGGGCGCTGCGTGTCTGCGACGAGTTCCGCGGCGACGTGAACGGCCGCTTCGGCGCCGTGCTTCGCGTCATCCTGATCCACAATGCGATGATCAACATCGTGCCGTTCCGCGGCGGCGAGACGGCGTTTCCGATCCTTTTGCGGCAGGTGTTCGGCGTGCCGATCGTGCGCGCCAGCGCTTCGCTACTGTGGTTCAGACTGCAGGACGCCTTCGTCGTCGGCGTGCTGGCTTGCCTCGTCTGGCCGGGCCTGCATCCGGCGCTGCGGGCCGCCGGCATCGCGGCGCTGATCGCCGCCGCATGGTACCTGCCGCGCTGGGCGCGCGCGCCGCACAACTGGGCGGCGGGCGGCAGGATCGTCTCGAAGCTCGGCAAATTGCGCGACATCTTCACCGAAGCGACGGGACGCTCGCGCTACGGCTGGTGGTGGACGATGGCCAATTGGGCGCTGAAGCTCGGCGTGCAGGGCTGGCTGCTCGCCATGCTACTTGATACCTCGTTCCAGACCGCCTTTCCCGGCGCGGTCGGGGCCGAGGCGGCCGCCATCCTGCCGGTGCAGGGTGTCGCCGGCTTCGGCACTTATGAAGCGGGCGCGGCCGCCGCACTGCTCTATTCCGGCATTGCCATGAAGGACGGCCTGCAGGCCGCGCTCGCGCTGCATCTCTTCATCCTGTGCTCGGCGGTCGCAACCGGTGCGATCGCCTGGCTGTTCCCCTCGAAATCGACGCTGCCGGAAACCCCGGCGGCGGGGCCGGCAAGGAAATGACCGCCATGAACGTGCTTCCCATTCCGGCTTCCGGATTGCCCGAGGGCGCCATCATGCCCGAGCACAAGCTCTCCATCGTCGTCCCGATGTACAACGAAGCCGACAATGTCGAGCCGCTGCTGGTCCGCATTCATCAGGCGATGGAAAATTACAGCCAGCCCTGGGAAGTGGTGCTGGTCGACGACGGCAGCACCGACGCCACGCCCGCCGAGATCCGCCGGCTGGCTGCCCAATACGGGCCGCATGTGCATGGCGTGGAACTGGTGCGCAACTACAAGCAGACCGCCGCCATGCAGGCCGGCCTCGACGCCGCGCGCGGCGACGTCATCGCGACGCTCGACGGCGATCTGCAGAACGACCCGTTCGACATTCCACGCATGGTCTACCGCCTGCTGACCGAGGATCTCGACCTCGTCGCCGGCTGGCGCAAGGACCGCAAGGAAGGTTTCTGGATGCGCCGCTTGCCCTCGCGCATCGCCAACAGGCTGATCGCCCGCGTCACCGGCGTGCGGCTCAAGGACTATGGCTGCAGCCTGAAAGTGTTCCGCGGCAGCGTCATCCGCAGCGTGCGGCTCTATGGCGAGATGCATCGCTTCATCCCGGCCTGGCTCGCGACGGTGACGACGCCGCGCCGCATCGCCGAGGAGGTGGTGACGCATCACGCCCGCATCCACGGCCAGTCGAAATACGGCATCTCGCGCACCTTCCGCGTGGTGCTGGACCTCGTCTTCATGTTCTTCTTCCTGCGCTACCGCACGCGGCCCGGCCATTTCTTCGGCGGCATCGGCATCGTGTTCGGCGTGCTCGGCTCGCTGATCCTTGCCTATCTCCTCGCTATCAAGGTTTTCTGGGGGCAGGATATCGGCACAAGGCCGATGCTGATCACCGGCTTCTTCCTGGTGATCGCCGGGCTGCAGGCGGTGACCTCAGGCGTGCTCGCCGAGATGCTGTCGCGCGTCTATCTCGAGGCCAATGGCGCGCTCGCCTATGTGGCGCGGCCGCAGGCCGCGCATGGCGAGGGCGAAGGCTGGCATTGGCCGAGCAAGCCGGCGACCGAGAAGGCGAAGCCGCGTAAGAAATGATCTTGCCGCTCCGGCATCGATCGCTGCCCGCGTTGCCAACCAGGCCGATTTCGCGCAACGATTTTTCGCGACGGGAACGACGCGAATGAGCGATGCCGGGGGCTGACGGATCCATCCTGATTACCGGGGCGCGGGCGCCGGTTGCGCTGCATCTCGCGCGCCTTCTCCATGGCGCGGGCCATAGGGTGATCCTGGCCGACACGCCGGCGCGGCCGATCGCGGCGGCGAGCAAAGCCTGCGCGCGTTATCATCGATTGCCGCCGCCGCGTTTCGAGCCGCGGGCCTATGCCGATGCGGTTGAGGAGCTGATCCGGGCCGAGGGCGTCGGCCTCGTCGTCCCGACCTGCGAGGAGGTCTTTCACCTTGCGCTTGCCTGGCGCGGCAGGAGCATGCCGGCGCTTTTGTTCGCACCCGATATCCAGCTGCTGGCGGAGGTCCACAATAAGCACAGCTTCATCCGGCTCGCCGAACGGCTCGGGCTGGAGGTGCCGGAAACGACGCTGCTCAGCTCGCGTGGCGATATGGAGGTCGTGCGCGGCCGCTCTCGCGAGCTGGCGTTCAAGCCGGTCTGGTCGCGCTTTGCCAGCCATGTGCTGCTGCGTCCGCCGCCCGAAGCGCTCGATGCGATCGCGCCCTCGGCCGCCATGCCCTGGGTGGCACAGCATTTTGTCGAGGGCGAGGAGATCAGCGCCTATGCGGTGGCGCGCCAGGGCAGGCTTAAGGCGCTCGCGCTCTACCGCTCGCTCTATCGTGCCGGAAAGGGAGCAGGCATCTTCTTCGAGCGGATCGAGGACGAGGCCGCGCGCGAGCTGGTTGAGCGGATCGTGGCCGGCACCACGTGGACCGGGCAGATTTCCTTCGACCTGATGCGGGAGCCGGGCGGCCGTGTGCTGCCGCTCGAATGCAATCCGCGCGCGGTGAGCGGCCTGCATTTCTTTCGCGACCCCGCGCGCTTCGTGGATGCCGTGCTCGGCGACGGTCAGGAAGTCGCGCCCGACGTCAGCGCCCCGCAAACGGTGCGGCTTGCGATGTGGATTTACGGATTGCCAGCGGCGCTGCGTTCGGGAGGGCTTGGCGAATTCCGAAAGGCGATGCGCGGGGCCGATGAGTTGCTCGATTGGCCAGCCGATTCGGCGCCCACAAGAGCGCAATGGCCGGCGCTGGCGGAGATTGCTGGGGTGGCATTGCGCGAACGCATCAACCTGCAGTCGGCTTCGACGCGGGATATCGAATGGAATGGGCCGGGCTAAGCATGCATATTGTAGAAGCTGACGGGACAGCGCCCCCCTCTGTCCTGCCGGACATCTCCCCCACTTGTGGGGAGATCAGCAGCTCGGTCGCCTCGCTCCTTCTGCCACGCCGGCGATTGGCAAAGCCGGCGCGACATCCAATCTCCCCCCCTCGTGGGGGAGATGGCCGGCAGGCCAGAGGGGGCGCGAAGGAACGCGACCTGCCGCCTTATCGGCAAACAATCACAGCTCAATCTCATGCACCCTCGCCTCAGTCGCAGCCGCTGGCATCTTCCCATCCATGATCGCGGCGATGTCGCGGCGCAGGAAATCGAGCGGGCCGATCACCGGCAAGGCTTGGGGCGGTAGCCGGGCATTGTCGCTGGCCGATTTCAGCACCCGGCGATCCTGATGCAGCGCGATGTTGAAAAGCGGCTTGAAGGCCAGCGCCTTCAGCTCGCCGAGCAGGCCTTGGCGCCGGCCGATCAGCCAGCCGATACCCTCGATGGTGCGCTCGTCGGCCTGGCGCAGATGGAAGGTGGTGGCTAAGACCAGCCCGTCCCTGCCCCAATATTCGAGCTCGGCGATGCCGGGATGGCGGAAGCGGCCGATGGTCTTCGCACGCTCGCCTTCCAAGAGCCGGCTGATCAGGCCCTGCTGACGGTCCTCGCCGGTATAGCAGGCCTCGACCCAGCCCTCGCCGCCGGTCACCTCGACCCGCACCAGATGGCGCTTCGAGGTCAATCCGCGCAGCAGGCCTTTATGGGTGAAATGGGTATGGGTGGCATCGAGGATGTTTTCCGCCGCATCGATGACCGTCGACTGCGTCGACGAGCGCACCCGCCGCACGATGACATCCTTGCCCTGCATGCAGTGCAGGTAAGGCTCGCTCGTCGGCGAGCCGGAAGAAATGAAGACGATGCCGTCGCGCTCGATCGCGGCAAAGCGGCGGACCCGGTAATGCGGCATGGCGCCGACATGGCCGGGGATCGCGGTGCAGCGTCCCTCGCCGTCATAACGCCAGCCATGATAGGGGCATTCGATCTCCCCGCCGACGATCCTGCCGGTCGACAGCTCGACCAGCCGGTGCGGGCAACGATCGAAAAGTGCCGCAATGCCGTGCGCCGAGCGGAACAGCACCACGGGCGCGCCGTCGAACAGGATGCGCTTCGGCCGCTTGACGATGTCGGTCGACAACGCCACCGCCTGCCAATGGGCTTCCCCGCCGCGCTCGCTCACAGTTCGAACCTCCTGAGCAGGGGGATGCCGACCCATGCCAGCACGGCCTCCATGACGCGGATCGCCATGCGTCGGCGAAGCGCAAGATGCCCGGCATAGACGGCGTTGTATTCGATCGCGGCGACCGCGCCGCGCCGGCGTTTGAAATCGGCGGCGCCCGCGCTCATGTTGAAGAACAGGCCGCGCAAAGTCGCGTGGTCCTGCGCCACCGCCATCATCATGCGATAAAGCCCGTCGGCGACCGGCATGCTGGTGTCATAGCCGACGATGGGCTGGGTCAGCGTGCCGCCGTTCTCGAACAGGCCGGTGACGGCGACCAGCTCGCCGCGCGGCCGGCGCAACCCCGCCAGGCTGATGATGCCACGCCGGTGCATTTCGGCGATGTAGCGTGCCGTGTAGTGAGGATTGAGCGGAGTGTATTTGTCGAGGTAGAGCATGGTGTAGAGCTGCTCGGCGCGCGCATAATCGGCCTCGGTGAAATCTTCATTGCCCACTCGCTCGAACGGCGTTGTGCGCAGGCAGGCGCGATCGCGCTTCATGTCGCGCGTCATTGCGGGCGCGGCGCTGCGATCGGCGAAGATGTAGATCTGGCGGGCCGCCAGCATGCGGAACCCCTCGGCCCTCAAGGCGGCCATGGTCGCCGGATCGGCGATATCGTTCAGCGAACGGATAACGATGGCGCGATCTGGGAAACGCGCGGTCAAGGCCGCGCGCAACGACACGGCTGTCGGCCGGTCGAGCAGCGGCACCGGATTGGTCGAATAGAGCCAGTTGTTGACCTGCGCCTGACGGTCGAGGCCGCTCGCCCTGACCAGCGGCGCGCAGGCGCCGATCAGGGTACTCAGCGCGCGCCGCAACAGAGGATGGGCGGCGAAGTTGCGCGTCTCATCCATCGCATAGTCGATGTAGGCGCTGGTCGGGCAGCAGATATAGCAATTGTGCGCCTCACTCCCGTCGTTCAACGTCAGCGGAAAAACCTGCCCGGCGATTTCGAGCGTCTCGACTTTCGTGTCCAGATTGGCGACGAGATCGCAAACCGATACCTCGTTGAAAAGCCTTACAAAAGCCTCGATCTTTGCCGGCTTATTCTCGACCCGGTCGGCCTGCTGCGTGGGCTTTTCCATCACCGCCGCGCCGCTCATCGCGCGCGCTCCAGGCGGGCTTCGACGCGACGCAGCTTGCGGCCTGTTTCCAGCGGCAGCGGCGCGCGGACGAGCGTGACGGTGGCGACCGCCTTTCGCGCATCCAGCAACGCTTGCACCGCTTGATGCGCGGCCGCCGCCGCATCATCCGCGAACGTTGGCGGAAGGCTGAGCTCGACCCTGTCCGGGCCGGTCTGGACAAGACGAAAATCGTCGATGCGGCGATCGGCCTTGAGCACGGCGTTGCGCAGCACATCCGGCGTGACGAGGACCGGGCCGTCCGGCGAGATGAGCCGGAACACATCATCCATGCGGCCGACGATCTCGTCGACGCAGCGCAGCGGCGAACCACATCGGCAAGGTGCTTTGGACAAGCGCAACAGGTCGTTCATCCTGTAGCGCGCCATGATCTGTGTCCGGCGACGAAAGGTTGTCACCAACGGCGTCACCAGCCCCTCGCCCGCCGGCTCGAATTCGAAGAAGACGGAGTCTTCGGCAAGATGCAGTCCGCCCCGGCGGCAGGTGACCGCGAACAAGCCTTCGGTCGCCATGTAGATCTGATCGAGCGGCAGCCGGAAGAAATCCTCTATAACCGGACGATCGACCGGATCCAGCGTTTCAGCCGCCGAGAAGACACGCTTCGGACGAAGACGGAAACCCTCGCTTGCGAAATGCCGCAGGATTTTCGGCGGCGCGATAATCACCGTCGGATCGAAGGCTTCGAGCGCGCCGCGCCAGCTTTCCGGGCCCGAGGTCAGATCGAAGAAGGCGAGCTTTATCAGGCGCGATTTGCGGGCGCTGTCGTAAAGCCCGGTGTTCTGCGGCAGGATGACGGCGACGCGCATGCTGCGCCAGAGGAGATCGGGCGCCGCCTTGGCCAGGATCGCGCCCAGCCAGCGGTATTTTTCGGCCTCGGAAATCACGAACAGGCCGCGATTGCCCGATGTTCCGGTGCTGGCGCCGATAGTGAGCGGTCCGGCGCGGCCATCGCCCGCCAGGGCCGCCCAGGCTTGCGCGGCGGTGAGACGGTGGATGTTGAATTCGTCGAAGCGCGCCATCAGCAGCGCCTTTTCGGCGACCGGCAGATCGATGAGGCGCGCCGGCGCCTTGCCGTAAAACGGCGCACGCGGCAGGTCGCGATCGAGGAAGCGCCGCAAGGCGGCCGCCTGCCAGCGCTCGAAATCCGCGCGGCTCTTCCGCGAGACCCAGCGCGTCAAGGCGAAGGAGCCTGCCGCTTCCGCCAGCCCGTTCATGCGGCCTCCGGTGCGAGGTCGTAAGATGTCGGGGCGGGATCATGGCAGAGCATCACTTCGCCGCCTGAGGCGAGGAAGCGACGCAGCATGGCGCTGGTCGGCTCGATCGCCGCGGCATCCTCGGCGATCAACGTGGCCGGGAAACCCGGCGTGCGGTTATGGGTCAAGGCATTGAGCAGCCATTGCGCATCGACGGCGTAGAGCAGCGGCCGGACCGGTCCGGTAAACAGCAGGCCGAACTGGCCGTCGGCATGTCCTGGAAGATCGACCGCGATCACGCTGCCGTCGCCGAAGAGATCGGCGCCGCCGGGGATGGCGCCCTGCGGCGTTACGCGGGGCTTCGCGGAGATGCCCTCCAGCCGCGCCTCGAAATCCGGCGGGAAGAGTTCGGTGAAGACGCCGCGGCGCAGATTCTGCCTCAGGCCTCGCGCCTTGACCCGCGCCCAAGCGGCATCGCTGGCGATGAAGCGGGCGCTGCGAAACAGCGACAGGCCCGAAATGTGGTCGGCGTGGAAATGGGTGACAATGATCGTGCGGATGTCGTCGGGCGACAGGCCGAAACTCTGCAGCAGCGGCAGAACCTGCTCGGCCGCATTGAGCTCGGGTTTCAGCAGCGCACCGTAGAGCCGCAGCATCCGGCTGCGTCGCGCCCCGCTCAAAGCTTCCTGCGTATAGCCAGTATCGATGAGCACCGGCCCGGCAGTTGGGTGAAAGAACAGCCCGTAGCGGACACGCAGCTTGACACTTTGCCAGCCGCCGCCGCGCAGGATCAATCGCTCGGCGGCGCTCACCCAGGCGCTGTTGGCGAAGACGATCCTCATGGCTGCGCACCACCGGAAAACGTGCGGTCAAGCCCTTGCTCGAACGAGATCTTCGGTGCCCAGCCAAGCATCCGCTTCGCCTTGGAAATATCGAGGCTTTGCGCATAGGCGAAGAGACCGAGCCCATAGCGGGTGACCGGCGGCTCGGGGCGGCCAGGCAACCGGAGCGCCACTGCTTCCATCAGGCCCGCCGCCAGCATCGCCGGCATGAGCGGCGTCGGCCGCCAGCGCGCCTCGAGACCGGCGCGGGCACAGGCCTCGTCGGCAATGCGGCGGACCGGCAGCACCTCGCCGCCGGAGATGTTGAAGATTTGGCACTCCGCTTCCCCGGGCGCGGTAAGCGCCGCCATGACCGCGTCGACGACATCGTCGACATAAGTGAGGTCGATGGCCGCCCGGCCATTGCGAAACAGCGGCAGCGGCCGGCTTTTGGCCGTCTTGATCAGGCGCGGCAGCAGCGCGTGGTCGCCTTTGCCGTAGATGCCGCGCGGCCGCAGCGCCAGCGGATGGATGGCCGGCTGGGCGAGCACGATCTTTTCGGCCTCGCGCTTGGTGCGGGCATAGTGATTGACGGGCTCCGGCAAGGCCACGTCCTCGCTGAGCCCAAGCTGGTCGCGGAAGGCAAAGCAGACGGACGGGGTGGAGATGTGGACGAAGCGGCTGACGCCTTGCCGCTGCGCGAAATCGACAAGGTTGCGCGTTGCCGTGACGTTGGCCGCCTCGAAATCAGCGAGGCGTCCGAAAGGCGAAGAGAGCGCCGCGCAATGGATGATCCGTTCGACCCTGCCAAGCCTCGGATCGAGCGCGGCGTCGAGCGGCTGCGCGAGATCGTGGCGGACGATGCGATGGCCGGCGGCCTCCAGCGCGGCGCAGCACGCTTCATCGCGGCCGAGCCCGAGCGCCAGCGTGCCGGACGCAGCCAGCCGCTCTAGCACATGCGACCCCAAGAAACCGCTGGCGCCGGTGACGAGCACGGCCATTCCTCAGACCTCCAGCGCCATGCCGCCGAAGGAGACGCCGGCCGACGTGCCGAGGATGAGCAGCTTCATGCCCGGCGCTACGCGGCCCTCGCGGCGCGCGACGTCCAGCGCGAAGGGAATGGACGCCGCGATCTGGTTGCCGAAGCGGGCGGAAATGTCGACGAGCTTTTCCGGCGCAAAGCCGGTCTGGCGCGCCATATGGGCAAGCGCGAACGGGCTCGCCTGGTGCGGCACGACGAGATCGACATCGCCATGCCGCCAGCCGGCGCGCTCAAGCAGAGCGGCGACGAAGCCGTTGAAATGGCGCGCGGTGAGCCGGAACAATTCCTTGCCGTCCATGTGGAACAGGCTGTGCGCGGCGAACGCTTCCTGCTCCTTGCGGAAATCGAAGCGCGTGCCGCCCGAACCGATGCCGCAGGCTTCCCAGCCCGACGGATAAGTGCGCATCAGGCTGGCCGCCACCTTGCCCTCGCCTTGGCCGCCTTTGCGCAGCACGGCGGCCGCGGCGCCGTCGCCGAAGAGCGCGGCGATCTCGGGCGCATCCTGCCACGGCAAGGCGCGCGAGGCGATCTCGGAGGAAAACACCAGCGCCGTCTCGCATTGCCCGGCCTCGATCATGCGGCCCGCGGTCTCGAAGGCGGTGAGGAAGCCCAGGCATGTGCTGTTGACGTCGAAGGCGGCAGCCGAGCCGTCGGCCAGCCCAAGGCGCTGCATGACCAAGGGCGCGGTCGCCGGCAGCGGCTGATAAGGCACGCCGCAGCCGCCGATGATCAGGTCGACGGCGCCGGGATCGAGGCCGGCATCCTCAAGCGCCAGCGTCGCCGCCGCGCAAGCTAGATCGATTTGCGATTCGCCCTCGCAGACATAGCGCTCGACGACGCCGGTCGCGGTTTCGAGCGCGCCCTCGCCGAGGCCAAGCCGCTCCTCCAGCGTCCGCGTCGTGACGCGCTCAGCCGGTACCGCCCTGCCGGTTCCGACGATCCTGATCCGCATTCTCCCCCCGCCGCATGAGCTTGGCCCCTATCTAACGCAAAAAGCGATCGATAGCGACGTTTCCAAGCTCATGCGGCACTGCCAGATCATCGCTTCCGAAGGAAGCCCGTCACCGCTTCCATGAACTCCGCTGGACGCTCGACATTGAGCAGGTGGACGCCGGGCAAAAGCAGGAGTTCCGCGCCGGGGATCGCCGCCGCGATCGCCTCGCTGTGGCTTGCCAGCGTCACCTTGTCGTCCTCGCCGCCGATGACCAGCGTCGGCGCGGCGATGAGGGAAATCGGGCGGCGCAGATCGGCGTCGCGGACCGCGGCGAAGCATCCCGCCAAGCCTTGCGGCGACATGGCGAGGATCGCGGCGTGGAATGGCTCGACTGTCTTGTTTTGACCGGCAAGCATGGAGGCAGGGAACCAGTTTCGCATGAACATGTCCGCCGTCGCCGACAGGTCGTCGGCCGCAAGCACGTTGCGTATCTGCTCGTCGAAATAGGATGCCGGCCCGAGATGTGGCGAGGTGTTGGAAAGGATCAGGCGCTCGATGCGCTCCGGTGCATGGATGCCCAGCCACTGGCCGACGAAACCGCCCAGCGACAGGCCGAGGAAATGCACGCGGGCAAGCCCGAGGAAATCGAGCAGTTCCAACACGTCGCGGCCGAGACGGTCGAGCGAATAGGCGCCGGCCGGCGCGTCGGAGCCGCCATGGCCGCGAAAATCATAGCGCAGCACGCGGAAGGATTTGGCGAGTTCCGGAACCTGGCCGTCCCACATGTGGAACGTCGTCGCGATGGAGTTGGAGAGCATCAGCACCGGACGGTCTTCCGGACCGTCCAGCCTATAGCCGATGCGGGCGCCATCGCCCGCAGTGAAGTGCAGCGTGTCGGTCATTTTGGATCCTCATCCTTTCGGCGCTTTTGGAAGGCTTTCGATGAGGCAAAGTAAGCATCGTAACCATCGAAGAAAATTACTATGATGTGACAATCTTTGTAGGATCTGTCGACTATGGATGGCGTGAAACTTCACGATCTCAGATGCTTCGATGCCGTCGCCCGCCGAGGCAGCTTCCAGGCCGCGGCACAGGCCTTGCACCGGACGCATCCCTCGGTGTTCGCGGCCGTCGCCCGGCTCGAAGAGCAACTTGGCCTGAGGCTGCTGGACCGCAGCGGCTACCGGGTGAGCTTGACCGACGAGGGCCGCCTGTTCCATGCGCGGGCGCAACTGACGATCCGCGAGTTCGAGCATCTTCGGACCTATGCCGGCCAGCTGGCGAGCGGCGAGGAAACCATGCTGCGCCTCGTCATGGGCGACGTCTGCCCTCGGCCCAGAATACTCGGCCTGCTCAGCTGCTTCTTCGCCGAGCGGCCGCGCACGCGCCTGCATCTCGACTATGAAGCAATCGGCGGGCCGGTCGAGCGATTGATGGACGGCGAAGCGGACCTCGTCTTCCACCGCGCTAACTCGTCCGATCCGCATCTTGAGAGAATCAACCTGTGCGAAGTCGCCTTCGTGCCGGTGGTGGCGCCTGGCTTCCTGCCGTTCGACCCGAGGAATGACGTCACGCCAGAAGCGATGCGGCCCTTCACCCAATGCGTGATCCGAGACACGGCGCGGCGCCCCTCATCCGAAAACTTCTTCGTTATCGACGGCGCGCATTCCTGCTCGGTGCCCGACCATATGATGAAGAAGGAGCTGATCCTGCACGGGCTTGCCTGGGGCCACCTGCCCGACTGGTTGATCGAGGACGACTTGCGCGAGGGACGGCTGATCTCGATTGCCGGCCGGCACATTCCCGGCCGCACCGAAACCGTCGCCGCGGTGCGGCGACGCGACAAGCCGCACGGACCTGTGGCCGAGGCGTTGTGGCGGCATCTTCAGGATAGTGCCGGACTTGCGAGCTAAGCCTTGCGCTCCCACCGCCGGTCGGCGGTCTGCTGCCAGTAGGTCACGGCGTGGCCGGCTTCCTTCATCGTCTTCCAGTGGCCGCGGGCGGCTTCGAGCTGTGCCGCGTCATGGCCGTCGAACAGGAAGACGGCGCGCTCGTAGCCGGACAAGTCGGGAGGCGTCGCGCCGTCGACCAGGAAACGGATCTGCGCGGCATTCTGGTTGCCCTCGCCCGTGGTGAGCAGGATCGGCTGCTCGGCCGGATAGGCTTCGCGGTCGGTGGCATGGGCCAGGAAGGAATCGTCGCGAAAAATCCACAGATGCTGATCAAGCGCGTCGCGGCGATCTTCCGTGCCGGTCTGCACCACCGCGCGCCAGCCGCGCTCGACGCTGCGCTCGAGCAGGCCCGGCAGCGCCTCCTCGAGCGTCGATTCGGTCAAATGGTAGAACAGGATGTCGGTCATCCCGGAAACCTAACCCTCATAGTGATCGCGGACCAGGCGGTCGAGCAAGCGCACGCCAAAGCCCGAGCCCCAGGACTGGTTGATCTCGCTCGACGGCGCGCCCATCGCGGTGCCGGCGATGTCGAGATGCGCCCAGGGCGTGTCCTTGACGAAGCGCTGCAGGAACTGCGCGGCGATGATGGCGCCGCCATAGCGGCCGCCGATGTTCTTCATGTCGGCGTTCTTGGAATCGATCAGCTTGTCGTATTCAGGCCCGAGCGGCATGCGCCACAGCCGCTCCTGCGATGCCTGCCCGGCGCCGAAAAGCCGGCCGGCAAGCTCGTCATTGTTGGAGAAAAGGCCGGCATAATGCTGGCCTAGCGCCACCATGACGGCGCCGGTAAGCGTCGCCAGGTTGATCATGAATTTCGGCTTGAAACGGTCGTTGGCATACCAGAGCGCATCGGCCAGAACGAGGCGGCCTTCCGCATCGGTGTTGAGCACCTCGATCGTCTGGCCCGACATCGAGGTGACGATGTCGCCGGGACGCTGGGCATGGCCGTCGACGGCGTTCTCGACAAGGCCGATGACGCCGACCACATTGGCCTTCGCCTTGCGCGCAGCGAGCGCACGCATAAGGCCGGTGACGGCGGCGGCGCCACCCATGTCGCCCTTCATGTCCTCCATGCCCGAGGCCGGCTTCATCGAATTGCCGCCGGTGTCGAAGGTGACACCCTTGCCGATGAAGGCGAGCGGCGCGTCCTTGGCCTTGCCGCCGTTCCAGCGCATCACCGCCAGGCGCGCGCCGCGCGGCGAGCCTTGCGCGACGCCGAGCAGCGAGCCCATGCCGAGCTTCTTCATCTCCTTTTCGGCAAGGATCTCGACCTCGACGCCGAGCTGTTCCAGCGCCTTGACGCGCTCGGCGAATTCGACGGGCCCAAGCGCATTGGCCGGCTCGTTGACCAGATCGCGCGCAAGCAGCACGCCGTCGACCACCGCTTCCTCGCCGGCGAAAGCCTTTTTCGCGGCAGCGGGATCGGCGCAGTGAACGGTTACCCTGGCGGGCTTGCCCGACTTCGTGTCGGATTGGCCGTCTTCCTTGTCTTTCCTGGTCTTGTATTTGTCGAAGGAATAGCTGCGCAGCAGGATGCCGGCGGCAAGGCTCGCCGCCTGGCGACCGTCGGGCTGATACTCCGGCAGATCGAGGATGACGGCCACCTCGGTCGCTTTGCGCAGCGAAGCGGCAACGGCGCCACCGAGCTTCAGCCAGGCATAGTCGTCGAGGCTCGAGACCTTGCCGGCGCCGACCGCCACCAGCCGGTCGACCGGCGTTCCTTCCGGGGCCAGCACCTCGGCCGAGCTTGCGAATTTGCCGGAGAAATCGGCGACCGGAAAGGCGCGAGCCAATGCACCAGCCGGATCGCAGGCCTTCGCCGCCTCGCCGAGCCCGCCATCATCGGCCGCGAAGACGAAGACGCTGCCCTTTTTGGGCGCGGCGAATTTGGCGAAGGAAATGGATGGTCTCGACGTCATCAGGTCCTGCTTTCGGGGATGGCCGTAGGGTGCCGGCAAAGGTAATTTTCAACGGGCGAGAGGTTTGGCAAGAGTGCGCGACATTTGGTCGTTTTCCGCCATTTGGCAAGACTTTGGCCGAAATCGCGGTCTATATCGGCCGCCACCATAGACAAAGGATTCGCCTCGGCACGGCCTTAGCTTGCTGCCGCAACCTGCTGTTAACCATCGATGTTTTGCATTTCTTATTCATTGGCGCGGAGACTCCGCCACGCCGGGGCACGTGGCGTGGGGCGACAAACCGGAGCGAGCCGCCCATGACGCAGTTGTGCGGGCGCCGCCGGATCACTACCTTGTCGGCGGGCATGATGCCGTTCGGCAAAATCGAGAAAAGCCTTCATGAAGGTCGTTGAACGCTACATCATGCGCCGCGCGCTGACGATGTTCCTCGCGGCGCTGGTCTGGACGCTGGCGATCGTGTGGACCACGCAGGTGCTGGCCAAGATCGACCTTGTCACCGACAATGGCCAGTCGGCGCTGACTTTCTTCGAAGTCGCGGCACTCATCATCCCCTCGATCATCCCGATCGTGGTGCCGTTCGCCCTGGTGGTGGCGGTGGCGCAGACGCTGAGCGCCATGAACACCGATTCGGAACTCGCCGTGCTCGGCGCCGCCGGCGCCTCACGCTGGACGATCGCGCGGCCGATCCTGCTGCTCGCGATAGCGGCTTGCGCGTTTTCCTTCATCGTCGACAACGCCATCGATCCCTATGCCAGGCAGAAGAACCGCCAGCTGGTGGCAGCATCGCGCGCCGACCTTCTGTCGCTGATCATCCAGGAAGGCACGTTCCGCAAGATCGACGAAGGCCTGTTCCTGCAGGTCGGCGAGCGGCTTCCCGGCAACCGGCTCGGCGGCATCTTCGTGGCCGATTCACGCGAGGAAGGCGCCAGCCTGACCTACTACGCCAAGACCGGCAGCATCGTCGAAAAGGGCGACGAGAAGGTGCTGATGATGAATGACGGCGTCATCAACCGCAAATCGGTGACCGGCGACCTCTCCGTCATCCGCTTCACCTCCTATGCCTTCGACATGTCGGCGTTCATGTCGGCGGCGAACGACATCACGCTTTTGCCCAAGGACCGCACGACGCAATATCTGCTCAGCCCGGATCCCAACGACAAGATGTTCCAGCGCGAACCGGGCAGCTACCGGGCGGAGCTCAACCAGCGTCTCGCCGAATGGTCCTATTCGCTGGTGTTCGCGCTGATCGCTCTTGCCGTTGCGGGTGACGCGCGCTCGCACCGGGAGGCGCGTATCAATCCGCTGATCACGGCAATCGCGATAGCACTTTTCGTGCGGTGGCTGGGCTTCTTCGCCGCAGGCAAGGCCGACAGGGTCTGGTACTATGTCTACCTGCTCTACGCCATACCGCTCATCGCCTCCGCGGTTTCGATCTGGTTCATCGTATCGTCGCGCACCATGGAATTGCCGGTCAGTTGGGCAGACTGGCTGACGGGCCTCGCCAAGCGTGCCGGCGACAACTGGACAACATTCAAGCTCTGGCTCGTCCGGCGCACTTCCGGCCAGGGAGCCTGACCATGGGCTGGACGCTGGGCCGTTATTTCTTCTTCCGTTACGTCTCGATCACCTTCTGGTTCTTCCTCGGCCTGCTGGCGCTGGTGTTCCTGATCGACTTTACCGAGCTTTCGGGCCGCACGACCGGGCTGCCCGGCTTCACCTACGGCACAGCCTTCGCCATTTCGGCGCTCAGGATGCCGATGATCATGCTGCAGACGGTGCCGTTCGTCGGATTGTTCTCGGCAATGGCGACGCTGGTGTCGCTCAACCGCCGTTACGAGCTGGTGATCGCCCGCTCGGCCGGCGTCTCGGCCTGGCAGTTCCTGTTTCCGTGCTGCGTCGGCGCGCTGATGTTCGGCGTGCTGTCGGTCGCCGTGATCAATCCGATCGCAGCGCATGGCTTTTCCTGGTCCGAGCAGATGGAGAACGACCTCAGGGCCGGCAAGTCGAATGCCGTCACGACCAACGTCACGCCCTGGCTCAGGCAGAAGACCGAATCGGGCGACACCATCATCGGCGCCCGCGCCATCCTCAATCAGGGGCTGGAGATGGCGGAGGCGGTGTTTTTCATCCTCGACCCGCAGGGCAACATCGCCGAACGCAAGGATGCAGCCAAGGCCTTCCTGCGCGACGGCTATTGGGAATTGCAGGACGTAAAGGTCTTCAAGGGGGGCAATATCCAGACGCTGGCGTCCGACAGGGTGCCGACCAATCTCAAGCCGGAATTCGTGCAGGAGCGCCTGGCGCGCCCGGAAACCATCCCCTTCTACGAGCTGCCGCGCAAGATCGAGGTTGCCCGGTCCTTCGGACTCAAGGCGAATGCCTTCGCCATGCAGTTTGATTCGCTGGTGGCCTTGCCGTTCCTTCTCGTCGCCATGACGCTGATTGCTGCAACGGTTTCAATGCGATTTGCGCGAATGGGACAGTCGGCAACGATGATTCTGGGTGGCGTCGTGGCCGGCTTTCTGCTTTATGTCGTTTCGGTACTGGTCAAGGCATTCGGTGTAGCCGGATTCGTGCCTACTGTGGTGGCTGCATGGGTTCCGGTTGTCGTGGCTATGTTCTTTGGGGTGACGTTTCTGCTATACAAGGAAGACGGCTAGTGAGGGAGGCGGTTTTGCGCAGCCATAGGCAGGCCGGTTTGGCACGCCTCTATGGGGCGACTGCCTTGGCGTGTCTGTTCGCTTGCGCGGTGCCGACGGCATCCGCGCTGGCGCAGCAGATCACTGCCAAGTCCGTCCCTTCCGGCACGCAGATGCTGCTGGCCGCCGATACGCTTGTCTATGACAATGACAAGCACACGGTGACGGCCGTCGGCGGCGTGCAGATCGACTATGGCGGCAACAAGCTGGTCGCCCAGCGCGTGGTGTATAACCGCGACACCAAGCGCCTCGTCGCCAGCGGCGCCGTCGAGTTGATCAATAGCGACGGCACCAAGGTCAATTCCGACCATATCGACATCACCGACGATTTCGCCGACGGCTTTCTCAACGCGCTGCGCGTCGAGACGGTGGACAAGGCCTATTTCGCCGCCGAGAGCGCGGAGCGCATGGGCGGCGTGCTCACCACCTTCCACAATGGCGTCTACACCGCCTGTGAACCTTGCGAGGACAAGCCGGACAAAGCGCCGACCTGGCGCGTCAAGGCGCGAAAGATCATCTGGAACGGCGAGAAGAAGACGGTCCGCTTCGAGAACTCGAATTTCGAGTTCTTCGGCTTCCCGCTCGCCTATCTGCCGGCCTTCGAGATCGCCGACCCGACGGTGAAGCGCAAGAGCGGCTTCCTGATTCCCGGCATCGTCTACAACAACCATCTCGGCGTCGGTATCAAAGTCCCTTATTATTTCGCCCTGTCTCCGACCTATGACCTGACCGTCACCGGCAGCGGCTACACCAAGCAGGGTTTCCTCGGCGAGGCCGAGTGGCGCCAGCGCTTCAACAACGGCCAGTACACGCTGAAGATTGCCGGCATCAATCAGCAGGATCCGAACGCGTTCATCGGCACAGGCAACCGTTACACAGTCGATTCGGGCGAGCCCGGCGATCCGAACAAATTCCGCGGCATGATGGGCACCAAGGGCCAATTCGCCATCAATGAGCGCTGGGACTTCGGCTGGGACGTGCTGCTGCAGACCGACAAGAATTTCTCGCGCACCTACAACATCGAAGGCTACAACGACCTCGTCCACCAGTCGTCGATCTACCTGACGGGCTTGAGCGACCGCAATTATTTCGACGTTCGCGCGATGCGCTTCGAGGTGCAGGAAGACACGCTCTCCAGCGACCTGACGGCGCGCTCGGCCAAGCAGCCCTGGGTGCTGCCGTCGCTCGACTACGCCTATATCCCCGACACGTCGGTGGCCGGCGGCCAGTTGTCATTCAATGTCAATACACGCGTGATCAGCCGCAACCGGCTGGATGCTGTGCTGGCCAATCCGATCGACAGCACTTCCATCAACAATGTGCGCGGCATCGAAGGCGAGTCGAGCCGGTTGACGGCGGAAGCCGAGTGGAAGCGCACCTTCACCACGGATGGCGGTCTGCAACTGACGCCTCTGCTCGCCTTCCGCGGCGATGCCGGTTACGTCAACGCCAATTCGGCTTCGCTCGCCGCCGTCAACCAGATGGGGACGAATCTCGGCGAGGACGACGACATGCGTTCCTCGCTTGCCCGCTACATGGCCACTCTCGGCCTCGAGGCGCGTTGGCCGCTCCTGTTCTCGATGGCGAACTCCAGCCATGTCCTGGAGCCGACGGCGCAGGTCTTCGTGCGCCCGAACGAGCAATATGTCGGAGGGCTGGCCGTCCCGAACGAAGACGCGCAGAGCTTCGTCTTCGACGCCACCACGCTGTTCGAGCGCGACAAATTCTCGGGCTACGACCGCATAGAAGGCGGCACGCGCGCCAATGTCGGCTTCCGGTATTCAGGCGCCTATGACAATGGCTGGGCCACGAATGCAATTTTCGGCCAGTCATACCAGCTCGCGGGCGAAAACTCCTTTGCCGCGCCCGACCTCGTCAATGTCGGGGCCGAGTCCGGCCTGGACAAGCAGACCTCGGATTATGTCGGCCTTGTCGGCTTCAACAGCCCGAGCGGCTTCTCCGGTTCGCTGAGCGGGCGTTTCGACGAGCAGACATTCGAGGTGAGGCGCGCCGAAGTGAAGGCCGCCTATTCCAGCCTGCCGATATCGCTCAGCGCCAAATATGCCTTCATCGAGGCGCAGCCGCTCTACGGCTTCACCACCGACCGCCACGAGCTCACGCTCGGCGCTTCGACCCATCTGGCGCAGAACTGGCGGCTGTTCGGCACCGGCACCTACGACATCGAGACAAATGTGCTGGTCAAGGACGGCGTCGGCTTCGCCTACAACGATAGCTGCTTCACTTACATCATGACGTATTCGCAGACGCGCGACACCGTCACCAAGGAAGTGTCGCAGAACATCGGTTTCAACCTGTCGTTCCGCACGCTCGGCGATTTCGGTTCGTCAACAAGCGCGGTCGATACCATCCAGTGATCAAGCGGCGGGCGGGCGGTCTCCGAGCCGTGCGCCGGCTGGGGCGCTGATGGGCTTTGGTCTTGATTTGGAGCGTGTTCCTTCGAAAATGGGCGCGTTTCCCAGGGCCATGCGCCGGCGACATCGTTTCGCCGCATAAGATGGGCATGGGGTCGACTGCATCCGGCAGGCGTTCGGAGGACGCGCGGCGCCGCGATGGCGGGAAACTCGAGATGGGGAAAAATTAGGAAGGTAAGATGAGGAAATACCTGTTTTCAGCGGGATTCGCGCTTCTGGTGGCGGCCTCCATTTCGGTCACGGCTGTCGTACGGCCTGCTTTCGCCGCTGAGATCAAGTATGTCGTCAACAACATGCCGATCACCACCGGCGACATCGCGCACCGCGCCGCCTTCTTCAAGCTGCAGCACAAGAAGGGCGATGCCGCGCAGGAGATGATCGACCAGACGCTGCGCCTGGCCGAGGCCAAGCGGCTCGGCATCCACATCACCGACCAGCAGGTCGACGCCGCCTACCAGCGCTTTGCCTCGGGCAACAAGATGCCACTGGCGAAACTCGACGCGATCATGGCGCAGTCGGGCGTCACCAAGGAACATTTCAAGGAATTCATCCGTGCCCAGATGGCCTGGAACCAGGCGCTCAGCTCGCGCTACCGCTCCGGCGAAGGCGGCTCGGTGACCGAGCAGGACGCCGTGCGGCGCATGCTGGACACGGGCGGCGCCAAGCCGACCGCGACGGAATACATGCTGCAGCAGGTGATCTTCGTGGTTCCGGCATCGGAGCGCGCCGGCACGCTCGCCAAGCGCAAGCGCGAGGCCGACGCCATGCGCGCCCGCTTCAGCGGCTGCAACACTACGCGGGAATTCGCCAAGGGCCTGATCGACGTCACCGTGCGCGACCTCGGCCGCGTGCTGGCGCCGCAATTGCCGTCCGACTGGGCCGAGCAGATCAAGGCGACCAAGGTCGGCGCCGCGACGCCGACGCGCGAGACCGAGCGTGGCGTCGAGTTCATCGGCATCTGCTCCTCGCGCGAGGTTTCCGACGACAAGGCCGCGCAGATGGTGTTCCAGGCCGAAGGCAGCAACGACAAGGACGCCGACGAGCTCAGCAAGAAATATGTCGCCGAGCTGCGCCAGAAGGCCAAGATCGTCGAACGCTAGAGCCGGATGATTTCAGGTCGAGTCGACCTGAAATCTGAATCCGGCTCTAAATCAAAGAGATAGGGCATGATGTCGTCCGAAGACCGCTGCACACTTTTCGGCATCATGCTCTGAGCGACAAGCGTGCGATGCCGCAGCCAGCCGACCGCATGAGCACGCAGAAGACCCACGCGCCGCTGGCGCTCAGTGTCGGCGATCCGTCGGGCATCGGGCCTGAGATCGCCATCGCCGCCTGGCAAGCTGGCGACAGCGCCGGTGTGCCGCCCTTCTATCTGCTTGCCGACCCCGCTTTGATCGAAGCCCGCGCCCGCCTGGTCGGCGCGAATGTGACGATCGCCGAGACCTTGCCCGGACAGGCGGCGCACCACTTTGCCCGGGCTCTGCCTGTCGTTCCGCTCGATGCGCGTCATTTCGACAGCCCGGGACAGCCGAACCCGGCCAACGCCGCCGGCACCATCGAGGCCATCGACCGCGCCGTCGCCGACTGTCTCGCCGGCCACGCCGCGGCGATAGTCACCTGCCCGATCTCCAAGAAGCCGCTTTATGATGCCGGATTTGGCTTTCCCGGCCACACTGAATATCTGGCACACCTGGCTTCGCGCCACACCGGCAGGGATGTGACGCCGGTGATGTTGCTGGCGGGACCGGATCTGCGCACCGTTCCGGTGACCATCCACATCGCTTTGGCCGAAGTGCCGAAGGTACTCACGACGGAGCTGATCGTCGCGACCGCGCGCATCACCGCCGCCGATCTCGAGAGCCGCTTCGGCATTGCGCGGCCGAAGCTTGCGATCGCCGGACTCAACCCGCATGCCGGCGAAGGCGGCGCCATGGGCCTGGAGGATGCTGCGATCGTGACCCCGGCCGTCGAGATGCTCAAAGCGGAAGGGATCGACGCGATCGGACCGCTGCCGGCTGACACGATGTTTCATCCGCGCGCGCGCGCTTCCTATGACGCGGCGCTCTGCATGTATCACGACCAGGCGCTGATCCCGGCCAAGACCTTAGCCTTCGACGAGGCGGTGAACGTGACGCTGGGCCTGCCCTTTGTCCGAACCTCGCCCGATCACGGCACCGCTTTCGACATTGCCGGCAAGGGTATTGCGCGCGCCGACAGCCTGATCGCCGCGCTAAGGCTGGCGCGCCGGCTGGCCGACAGCGGACGGCAGGCCACCGCCGCGTGAGGATCCATTGAGCGGGCGCACCACAATCGACGGGTTGCCGCCGTTGCGCGAGGTGATCGAGCGGCATGGCCTGCAGGCCAAGAAGGCGCTCGGGCAGAATTTTCTGCTCGACCTCAACCTGACAAGCAAGATCGCGCGCGCCGCCGGCGATCTCGGCGAGGCGACGGTGATCGAGGTCGGCCCAGGCCCGGGCGGATTGACGCGGGCGCTTCTCTTCAACGGCGCGCGGCGCGTGATCGCCATCGAGCGCGACGAGCGCTGCCTTGAAGCGCTGGCCGAGGTCTCCAGCCACTATCCCGGTCGCCTGGAGGTCATTCCCGGCGATGCGTTGAAGACGGATTTTGCCGCGCTTGCCGGCGGGGCGAACGGCGGGCCGGTGAAGATCGTTGCCAACCTGCCCTACAATATCGGCACCGAGCTTCTGATCCGCTGGCTGACGGTGGCCGATTGGCCGCCCTTCTACCAATCGATGACGCTGATGTTCCAGCGCGAGGTGGCGGAGCGCATCACCGCGGTCCCGGACAGCGACGGCTATGGCCGGCTCGGCATCCTAGCCGGCTGGCGCACCGAGGCGAAGATCGCCTTCGACGTGCCGCCGCAGGCATTCACGCCGCCGCCGAAGGTCACCTCATCGGTGGTGCATCTGGTGCCGCGCTTATCTCCCCTGCCCGTGGACGCCAGAAAGCTGGGCCGCGTCACCGAGGCCGCCTTCGGCCAGCGCCGCAAGATGCTCAGGCAAAGCGTGAAGAGCCTTGGCGGCGAGGCGTTGCTGACGCGGGCCGGCATCGACCCGACGCGGCGGGCGGAGACGCTCAGCGTGGAAGAGTTTGTCAGGCTGACCAACGCGGTTTGACCGCCAGCGTCACTGGAATCCAGACCCCGGCGCCATAGATAGTCAGGCGAAACCAGCCGGAGCCTGCAATGCCTGCCTATGTCATTTCCGATGTCACTATCCGCGACAGGGAGGCGTTCGAAACCTACCGAACTCGCGCCGCGGCCTCCATCGCCGCGCATGGCGGACGCTACCTTGCGCGCGGCGGCGAAGTGGAGGCGCTGGAAGGCAATTGGAAGCCCGGACCGCTGATCGTCGTCGAATTTCCCGATATGGACAGCGCGCGGCGCTGGTATCGTTCAGCCGAATATGCGGCCGCACTTGAAGTGCGCGACACAGCGCTCAGCCGCAACCTCATTCTGGTCGACGGGATCAGATTGTGACGCAGTGAATTGCCCGAAAACGGCCGCGCATGATAATGTGACCTCATGAAAAACAGAGCTGCCGCCTCGCATCTGAGCAAAACCGGTCAATTCGTTTTGACCCGTGATACAGGCGAATAAATCAGTGCTGTCGAAGGCCTTAAACTGTCTTCACGCATGGGTGCCATCTTGAGGGAAAGCGACACCAAACGATTGAGCGGTGACGAACGTAGAGCGTTGATCGGGGAGCAAGCTCAGCACAGCAAAGCATGCGACGTGTGGTTTCGTGCCAAGGTACAAGAAGCGCTCGACGACAGTCGCCCTGGCCAAAGCACATTTTACCGAGAGACGGGCGGTAGCGGGTCGCGAGTGATGATCGTCTAGTTCGCCTTTACGCTTCGCGGGCCGCAGGCCGGCGCTGCCCCTCATCCGACCCTTCGGGCCACCTTCCCCCCGTAAGCGGCGAGAAGGAAAGATCACCCCGTCTTCTCGTCCAGCAATCCCGAAATGAAGTCGAACAGGCCAGGCCGCCTGTCTCGGCGAAGCCGCTCCGCCGTGACGATGGCGCGGACCTCGGCGAAGGCGCGGTCGAGATCGTCGTTGACGATGACGAAATCGTATTCCTTCCAATGCTCGATCTCGAGGCGGGCGTTCTTCAGCCTGGTCTCGATGACCGATTCCTGGTCCTCGGCGCGGCGCTTCAGGCGCGCCTTCAATTCCTTCATCGACGGCGGCAGGATGAAGATCGAGACGATGTCGGCGCGCATCTTCTCCTTGAGCTGCTGGGCGCCCTGCCAGTCGATATCGAACAGCATGTCGCGGCCTTCGGCCAGCGCGATTTCCGCCGGCTCGCGCGGCGTCGCATAGCAATTGCCATGCACTTCGGCCCATTCGAGCAGCGCATCGGAATCGCGCAGCCGCTCGAACTCGCGCATGGTGCGGAAGTGATAGTGGACGCCCTCGATCTCCGAACCGCGGCGCGGCCTTGTCGTGACGGAGACCGAAAGCTCGAGACTTCCATCGCTTTCGAGAAGATTGCGCGCGATCGTCGACTTGCCGGCGCCCGACGGCGACGACAGCACCAGCATCAATCCGCGGCGGCGGATGCGGGACCCCAGATCCCTGGCGGCCGTCGGCTCCTTGGCAACCATCCCGTCACTCCAGATTCTGGACCTGCTCGCGAAACTGGTCGACCACCGCCTTGAGCTCCAGCCCGATCGCGGTAACCGCGGCGGCATTCGACTTGGAGCATAAGGTATTCGATTCGCGATTGAATTCCTGCGCCAGAAAATCGAGCTTGCGGCCAACGGCGGCGCCGCTTTTGAGCAGCGCGCGCGCCGAAGCGACATGCGTCTTCAGCCTGTCGATCTCTTCGCGGATGTCGGCCTTGCTGGCGAGGAAGGCCGCTTCTTGATGCAGCCGGATGGCGTCGAGATTGGCCGAAGCATCCGTCAAGAGGCGCACCTGCTCGGCGATACGCTCGCGGATTGCCGCGGGCTCGCGCGACGGGTCGGCCTCGGCCTTCAGCGTCAGCGCCTCGATGATGTCGACATGGCCGGCAAGAAGCGCGCCCAGCGCCGCGCCCTCGCTGCGGCGCGCCTGCTCCAGCCCGGCGAGCGCCATCTCGAGCGCAGACAGGATCGCGGCGTCGAGAGCGGCCCGCTCCTCCTCCGTCTCCACGGCTTCGGGAATGTCGAGCACACCGCGCAGGGAGAGCAGGCCGTCGGCGGTGGCGGGCTCGGTGCCGAACTGCTCCTGCAAACGCCTGGCCAGCCCTGCCAGGTCCTTGAGGAACGCCTCGTTGACCACCGGCTGGATTTGCCTTGCGGCGGCGCGGCCGACGGTCAACGTCGCCTGGAAATTGCCGCGCGCGAAACGCTTCTGAACGGTCTGCCGGACGGCCGTCTCCAGCCGGTCGAAACCCTGCGGCAATCTCAGCCTCACCTCGGCGCTCTTGCCGTTCACCGATTTCACCTCCCAGGCTATCGAGGTGCCCTCGCTGTCAGCGGCGCACCGCGCAAAACCGGTCATGCTTTGCAGGCTCATTGCCCTGTCGTCCCCCTGTCGCAGCCAAGGCATGCGTTGCCCAGCGCTGCGCGCCCAAAAATCGCCGGATGATCGGCCGGCGTCCCCTCAAAACATGAATATGGCCTCGCGTCAAAGGACGCGTTCTTCTGCGTGGTGCATGTCGTTTCCCAAAACCGCTGGCGCACTTTTGGGCGACATGCAGTGAGTTTCGATGCATGTCGTTTTCCCAAAACCGCTGTGCGCTTTTGGGCGACATGCATTGCGCCTATTGCGCGTCGTCACCGCCGGCGTCGCCATTCTCGCCATTGGCCCCGGCGTCGCTGCTGTCGGCGTTGCCATCGGGGGCTGCCGGCGCCGTCGTCTGGCCCGAGGCCTTGGCGGCGGCATCAGCCTGCTTCTTCTGCAGCGCCCGGTAACGGGCGACGTTCTGGTTGTGCTCTTCCAGCGTTGCCGCGAAGACATGGCCGCCATTGCCGTCGGCGACGAAATAGAGGTCGTCGGTCTTGGACGGATTGGCGACCGCTTCAAGCGCCGCTCGGCCCGGATTGGCGATCGGCGTCGGCGGCAGGCCCTTGATCATGTAGGTGTTGTAGGGCGTCTGCTTGTCGAGGTCGGACTGGTAGATCGGCCGGTCCGCCGGCTTTCCCTTGCCGCCGAACAGGCCGTAGATGATGGTCGGGTCGGATTGCAGCCGCATGCCCTTGGCCAGGCGGTTGAGGAACACCGCGGCGACGCGGGAGCGCTCGTCGCTCCTGCCCGTTTCCTTCTCGACGATCGAGGCGAGCGTGACGAAGTCGTCGATGTTGGCGATCGGCAGGTCGGCCGCGCGATGCGACCAGACATCCTCGACCAGCTTCTTCTGGTCGGCAACCAGCTTGTCGACCATTTGCTGCCTGGTGGCGCCGCGGGTGAAGCGCAGCGTGTCGGTGGCGATGGTACCTTCCGGCGGCAAGGTCGGCGGCATGTCGCCGGTGAGCGCCTCCTGATCGGCGACGCGCTGCAGCGCCTGCTCGACCGTCAGCCCTTCAGGAATGGTAAGCGAGTACATCACCGACTTGCCGCTCTTGAAGAGCTCCATGATGTCGCGCATCGAGGCGCGCGGCTTGATGGCATATTCGCCGGCCTTGAGCGCCGACTCATTGCCCGTGGCGCGCACGCCGAGCCGGAAGATGCGGGCATCGCTGATCAGGCTGCGGCGTTCCAGCTGGTCGGCGATCTCCTGCACGCCGGTGTTCGGCTTGATCATGAAGGTGTCGCCATTGGTGGACGGGCCGGGCTCGACGAAAGCCTGCATGCCGAAATAGAGCGCGGCACCCGAGGCGATGACCGCAAGGATAACCATGGAGAGGAAGAAGTTCAGGAACACGACGAACTGGCTGCGCGAAGCGCGCGAGCGCTTCGACGGCGGCGGCGTGCCGGCTTCCGGGCGCAACGCCTCGGCCGCAGTCTTCGGCATGATCGGCACCTTTGTGCCCTGCCGTGCGAAATCCCCGTCGCCGCCCGGATTTGTGCTCCCAGGATTTGTGCTCATGGCGCCCTACCGTCTGATCTTGCAACGAATCCCCTAGCTACAAACTAGGGGAGAATTTGGCAAAAATGACGGCAGGTGGCGGGACTGCCGGCTGGTTGTCTTTTTCTGAGCAATCCCGGGGCGGAAAGCGCTGAGCACTCTTTCCGGGATTGCTCCCGTTGGCCTTTCAGCCATTGTAGCGCTGGAACACGAGCGAGGCGTTGGTGCCGCCGAAGCCGAAGGAATTCGACAGCGCGACATCGATCTGACGCTGGCGCGGCTTGTTCGGCACGAGATCGATCGCCGTCTCGCGTTCCGGATTGTCGAGATTGATGGTTGCCGGCGCGACGTTGTCGCGGATGGCGAGGATCGAGAAAATCGCTTCCGCGGCACCCGCGGCGCCCAGCAGATGGCCGATCGACGACTTGGTCGACGACATCGAGATCTTCGAGGCGGCATTGCCGACCAGCCGCTCGACGGCGCCGAGCTCGATCGTATCGGCCATGGTCGAGGTGCCGTGCGCGTTGATGTAGTCGACGTCGGCCGGCGAGAGTTTCGCCCGGTTCAGCGCCGCCATCATGCAGCGGAAGGCGCCATCGCCATCTTCGGCCGGCGCGGTGATATGGTGGGCATCGCCGGTCAGGCCATAGCCGGTGACCTCGGCATAAATCTTGGCACCGCGGGCCTTGGCGTGCTCCAGCTCTTCCAGGACGACGACGCCCGCGCCCTCGCCCATGACGAAGCCGTCGCGGTCGCGATCATAAGGACGCGACGCTGTTTCGGGGCTGTCATTGCGCTCGGTGGACAGCGCCCGGCAGGCCGCGAAGCCGGCAATCGACAGCCGGGTCACCGGCGCCTCGGCGCCGCCGGCCAGCATCACATCGGCATCGCCCCACATGATCAGCCGGGCGGCGTCGCCAATGGCGTGCGCGCCGGTCGAGCATGCAGTGACCACCGCATGGTTCGGGCCCTTCAGGCCGTGGCGGATGGAAACCTGGCCAGAAACCAGATTGATGATCTGTCCGGGGATGAAGAAGGGGCTGATGCGGCGCGGGCCGCGTTCCTTCAGGATCATCGCGTTCTCGGCGATGCCGTCGATGCCGCCGATGCCGGAGCCGATCAGAACGCCGGTGGCGCACTGGTCCTCATGTGTCTCAGGCTTCCAGCCGGAATCGGCCAGCGCCTCGTCGGCGGCCGCGATGCCGTAGAGGATGAACTCGCCGATCTTGCGCAGTTCCTTCGGCTCGAGCACAGCCTCCGGATTGAAGGTGCCGTTCGAGCCGTCGCCGCGCGGAATGATGTGGGCGATCTTGCAGGCAAGATCGTCCACCTCGAATTCGGTGACGCGCCGGCAGGCGCTGCGGCCGGAGAGCAATTCCCGCCAGCTATGCTCGACGCCCATGCCGAACGGCGAAAGCAGGCCAAGGCCCGTGACGACGACACGCCTCATCGCAGGTCCTCCCCGGTTATGCCTGCGAAAGAACTCAGGCCGAGGCCTTGTCGATATACTTGACGGCGTCGCCGACGGTGAGGATGGTCTCGGCCGCATCGTCCGGAATCTCGACGCCGAACTCTTCTTCGAACGCCATGACGAGTTCAACCGTGTCGAGGCTGTCCGCGCCCAGATCGTCGATGAAGCTCGCCTGCTCCGTCACCTTGTCGGCATCGACGCCGAGATGCTCGATGACGATCTTCTTGACGCGCTCTGCGGTGTCACTCATTTGGGGCAATCCTCGTCTTAGGTTGTCTATCTTCGTTAGCGGGCGGAATGCCGCTAATCAAGCTGAAAGATGGTCTTGCGGGCAACGCAACGCCACAGGACCGGTTTTTGCCCGAACCGCCGGGTTGCGGGCCGCATTACACGAAAAATGACGGGCGTCCAAGCCGAAATGGCTGTTTTCACAGGCGCCCGCCCCGCCTCAGATCATTGCCATGCCGCCGTTGACGTGAATGGTCTGGCCGGTGACATAGGCCGCCTCGTTGGAGGCGAGATAAGCGACGGCGGACGCCACTTCAACGCTGGTGCCCATGCGCCGGGTCGGGATCGCGGCCATGATCGTCTCTTTCTGCTTGTCGTTGAGCTTGTCGGTCATGGCCGATTCGATGAAGCCCGGGGCGACGCAGTTGACGGTGATGTTGCGGGTGGCGATCTCCTGCGCCAGCGACTTGGAAAAGCCGATCATGCCTGCCTTGGAGGCGCAGTAGTTGGTCTGGCCGGGATTGCCGGTGACGCCGACCACCGAGGTGATGTTGATGATGCGGCCATGGCGGCGGCGCATCATCGGATGGGTCAGTTCGCGGGTCAGCCGGAACACAGCGGTGAGGTTGACCTCGATCACCGAATCCCAGTCGGCGTCCGACATGCGCACGAACAGGCCGTCCTTGGTGATGCCGGCATTGTTGACCAGGATGTCGACGCCCTCGAGATCGGCCTCCGCTTTCTGGCCGAGCGCCTTGACCGCGTCGCGGTTCGTCAGGTCCGCCGGAAACAGTTTTACGCGGTCGCCCAATTCGCCCGCCAAGGCTTCCAGCTTCTCCACACGGGTGCCGTGCAGGCCGACGATCGCGCCCTGGCTGTGCAGCACCCTGGCGATCGCCTCGCCGATGCCTCCCGATGCGCCGGTGACGAGCGCCTTCCGGCCGGTCAGTTCGAACATATCTTCAACCTCATTTTTCCAGACGGCTGCAAGCAGTCGCGTTCCGTATACGTCATATCGTCCAAGTCACGCTAGACAAGCGTCGGACATTGGCGAAGGCCTCCTTCCCGTCGTCATCCACGGGCGGAGCGGGAGCGAAGCGGACGCGTAGACCCGAGGATCCATGCCGTGACATTGGCCGAAGGATGCAACGGAGCAGAATTCTGCACCGCGGCGGCACTTCCAAGTCACGGCATGGATTCTAGGGTCTGCGCTGCGTCGCTTCGCTCCTTGCTCCGCCCTAGAATGACGAAAACGGGGCCTCACCCCAAAGCCGCCAGCGCGGCCTCGACTTCCGCCGCCGTGCCCACGGCGCCGGTGGCGATGTCGCGGTTGATGCGGCGCGCCAGGCCCGACAGCACCTTGCCTGCGCCGACTTCATAGAGGCTCGCGACGCCGTTGGCGCCAAACCATTCCACCGTCTCTCGCCAACGTACGCGGGCGACCACCTGCTCGACCAGGCGGCGGACGATCTCATCGGGGTCGCTGGTCGGGGTTACGGTGACGTTCGAGACGATCGGAACCACCGGCGCGGATTTCGCGACACCGGCCAGCGCCTCGCGCATTATGTCGGCGGCAGGCGTCATCAGCGCCGAATGAAAGGGGGCGGAAACCTGCAGCATCAGCGCCCGCTTGGCGCCTTTTTCGGTGCACAGCTTCGCCGCCAGCTCGACCGCCGGCCTGGCGCCGGAGATCACCAGCTGGCCGCCGCCATTGTCGTTGGCGACCTGGCAGACGGAGCCGTTGCCGACCTCGCGAGCTGCCTCGGCGCAAGCGGCCTCGACGTCGGCCTGTTCCAGCCCGATGATCGCGGCCATGGCGCCCTCGCGGGCCGGCACCGCAGCCTGCATGGCGTTGCCGCGGGTGCGCAAGAGCCTGGCGGCGTCGCCCACCGAAACGAAGCCGGACGCGGCAAGCGCGGAATATTCCCCCAGCGAATGGCCGGCCACATAGGCCACCTTGTCCTTCAGCGAGAAGCCGCGCGCCTCGAGCGCCCGCATCGCCGCCAGCGACACCGCCATCAGCGCCGGCTGGGCGTTGGCGGTCAGTGTCAGCGTCTCTTCCGGCCCTTCCCAGATCAATTTCGACAGGCTTTCGCCGAGCGCGGCGTCCACTTCCTCGAAGACGCGGCGCGCTTCCGGGAATTGATCGGCGAGATCCTTGCCCATGCCGACGGCCTGGCTGCCCTGTCCCGGAAAGGTGAATGCGACGGCCATTGAAGTCACTCCAGAGGCTGATTTTTCCCTGCCTCTGGCGCAAGGCGGACGGCCAAGTCAAGCCCGCGGGCGCCTCTTCGGCCCTCATTTCAGCCGGAAAAGGTAGCCGACTCCCTGTTCCGAAAGGCTTTTTGGCGATCACACCTGATGAAAACCGCTCACGTTTGGTTTGCTGGCTCTTCTTATTTCCGCCACAGGCGCTAGCTTTGCGTGACACTTCGATGACAGAAGCGTGACGGGCGTGGAAGGCGTGTTGCGTGGGCCGGGGGAAAACAGAGTGGCAAGGATCAGAAAAGGCGCGGCCAAGCCCGTGCCGGGCTTTTTGGAAGACGATCCGTCCACCGGCTATCTGCCCGGACGAGCCTGGCCGACCGTACGTTACGGCCTGACTACAGTTCTGGCGGCGGCCCTGCTCGTCTTCGCGATCGAATGGATCGTGCGCGGCGATTTCTTCGGTACGGTCGATTTCTTCCTGCAGCCCTTCAAGCCGGGCTGGACCACCATCATCGTCTTCGCCCTGGTGCTGCTCGGGCTGGACGCCATACTCGGCCGAAGCCACCAGAGCCTGATGATCGTGGCGCCGCTGACGCTGGCGCTGGCCTTTGTCGGCCACCAGAAATCGCGTTACCTCGGCGACCCGCTCTATCCCACGGATTTCCTGTTCGCCCGCCAGATCATGGCGCTGATGCCGCTCCTGGTGCGCGAGCGCCCGTGGACGGCCGTCATGCTGGCGGTCGGCATCGTCGGCGGTCTGACGCTGCTCGTCTACGGCTGGCGGACCTGGCGCCGGCGAGTGCCCATCCTCAGCCGCAAGGGCCGCCTGGCGCGGCTGGTGCTTGCCGTGCCGCTGCTCGCCTTCTTCGTCTCGATCATGGACTACGCCACCTTCTCGTGGACGCGCGACCGGCTGCAGATCATCCCGATCATGTGGGACCAGAAGGAGAACTACGCCTCCAACGGCTTTGCGCTGGCCTTCGCGATGAACGTGCCGATGGCGCATGTCGCGGCGCCGCCCGGCTATTCCGAGAAGACGATGGCCGCGATCCAGCGCCCCGACGCCGCCGCTTCCATGCCGGACGAGAAGCCGGATATCGTGGTGGTGATGAGCGAATCCTTCTGGGATCCGACGCACCTGCCCGGCGTCACCATCAAGCCCGACCCTATCCCGACGGTCAGGGCGTTGCGCTCCGGCTCGATGTTCTCGCCCGAGTTCGGCGGCATGACCGCCAATATTGAGTTCGAGGCGCTGACCGGCTTTTCCAACGCCTTCCTGCCGGCCGGCTCGATCCCCTATCAGCAATATGTGCGCACCCCGACCCCGTCGCTGGCGACCTTCCTGAAGAGCCAGGGTTACCGGGCGCGCGCCATCCATCCCGGCACCAACTGGTTCTGGAACCGCGGCGCCGTCTATGCCGATTTCGGCTTCAACGACTTCCGCTCCGAAGAGACGCTGCCGCCGATGGAAAAGCGCGGGCCGCTGGCTTCCGACGCGGCGATGACCGACGAGATCATCCGCGAGGCCGACACCAGCGACGATCCGGTGTTCCTGTTCGCCGTCAGCCTGCAGAACCACGGTCCTTACGAGCCCTACCGCTACTACAACCCGACGCATTCGATCGACGCGCCGATCAGTTCCTGGGCGCGGGAATCGCTGCTTTCCTATGCCGAGGGGTCGGCCGACGCCGACCGCGGCCTGCAGCGCCTGATCGACTGGGCGAAGGCCCGCCAGCGGCCGACCATCATCGCCTTCTTCGGCGACCATCTGCCGCCGCTTGGGCCCGTCTATGTCGAGACCGGCTTCCTCAAGGACAATGTCGCGCCGCGCAAGGAGCCGGCGGTCGCCGCGCTCGAACACCACGATACGCCTTTGGTTATCTGGTCGAACCGCTCCGGTCCGGTCGAGAACATCGGCTCGGTGAGCCCGGCCTTCCTGCCCTATCATATCCTGACCACGGCAGGCATCAGCCACCCCTATTACACCGGCTTCCTCGGCGCGCTGCGCGAACACTACCGGGTGGTCGACCGCAACCTGCTCCTGTCGCCCGTGGGCGAAGCAACGCCGGATTGGGCGAGGCAGAAGCAGATCGATCCGAAGATCAACGATTTCCGGCTCATCCAATACGACATGATGTTCGGAAAGCGGCTCTCGGCGCCCGACTTCTTCCCCGAGACGGTGAACAGGCTGGTTGCGCATACAAGCTGAGCTGAGCGGCGGTCACAGCCGATCGCGGCTATCCCGGTCCGTGGCGGGAAACGATGCTCCGATGCCGTGCCTTGGAAAGATTTCGTCGCTGCGATTTAGAGCAATTCCAGGAAAAGTGTGAGCGGTTTTCCGTCCGGAATTGCATAAAAAACAAAGAGATAGGGCGTTTCGCCGTTTCCGTGACACGGGTGAAACGAACTAGACGTCAAAAGCCTGGAACGGGCTGGACCTTTCCACTCAGCCGAGCGCCAAGCGTCAAAGCGGCCGGAAAATTCTTGATCACGGCGCGCATGGCCGACGCGCCACCTGGCCCAAGCGCTATTTTGGCAATCAAGGCCGCGGCACGCAGACGGGTCGAGAATTGCCGACGCCATTCGCGTTCGTAGCGATGCCCAGCGGCGTCGCGGTCCTCGTGACCTTTGCCCGATGCGATCAGTTCTCGCGCAAGCAGCCAGCCCGATTGCAGCGCCATCGAAATCCCTTCGGCGATGACAGGATGCGACTCGCCCGCGATGTTGCCGACACGGAAGATGCCCTGATCGTAGCCGGCCCGGATGCCCGGATGAATCGGTCCCGCAGCCAGCCATGGGCCATCCAATTCGGCACCTGCCAGCGCAGTTCGCACGCCTCGGCACGAGGCCAGAACGTGGCGCGAGACCGCATCCGCCGCCGCAATATTCCCAAAGCGCCGGCGCAGCCCGGATAGAACATCGCGGCGGATACAGCAGGAGATTGAAACCCGGCCATTGTCCGCAGTTACCATCCCGCCATATCCGCCTGGGAATACCAGCAGCGGCATCAGATCGGGCGCCAGCGCGGCGCCGGTAAAATGCGCCTTGAAGCCGAAAAGGTCGGAGGGTTGGCTGGTTCTTTCAAGCTGGCTCGGAAGTTTCCCGGTTTCCCAGGATCCGTGCGCGGCAATGATGACGGGTGTGCTGAGCAGCTTCTGTTGCTGGTCGGATTCCACAGTCAGAAATTGCAAGTCATCGCGCCGGCGGATGGCGACTGCCTTGCAAGGCTGGAGGATCTCGACACCCGCACGTTCGGCAGCCTGCAGCAGGATGGTGTCCAGACGATCGCGGCCGAGCGCGCGGCCGAGACCCGTCTTGGCGCTCGGCATTCGCGCCTGCGCCGAGACATCGCCCGAAAAGAACCCGACGCGCCTTATCTCGGGGCCGGCTTCCGCGCGCCAGCTCTCGCCGACGCCCAGCTGATCGAGCAAGGCAAGGCTGGTGCCCGACATGAATTCGCCGCAGACCTTGCGGCGAGGAAATGCCACCTTCTCCACCATTGCCACCGACCAACCATGTTGGGCGAGTGCAATGGCGGTGGAACTTCCGGCAGGACCGGCACCGATGACAATTGCGTCGTGCATCATTTCGTGTCGAGCGTGCTCGCGCCAACAAAACCTTGCGTAAACAGGCCTCTGCGGCCCTCCATCACGGGCGTTCCACCTGACAGTTGCCACAATTGTGAAAGTTCCGTGCCGCGAAAACCGGCGCGCACACTTTGCGCTGCATCATTCAGCGTTACCGCGCAAGCGCCGATCAATCGCAGGAACCGCGTCGCCACAAGCGGCACCTTGGCTCTCAACGGCTCCGTGGCGACGAGCATCGGGGCCATCGTCATCATCCGAGAAAACAGCTCCTGCAGACGCATGTCGTCGAAGTGGTGGAGGATAAGGTTGGCGCAAACAAGGTCGAAGGGCCTGTCCTGGGTCCAATCGAACAGATCCGCAGTCACGGGCTGCGCCCGCCAGCCCAATTCAGCGAAAGAGCTGCGCAAGTCCTCGCCTATCAAGCCGATCCTGTCGACCATGACGATCTCGACGTCGGGCCAATGGCGCGCCATCAGCCGCGCCACCGCCAGCATGAACTTTCCGTCGCCGGCGCCTATTTCGAGGATGCGCAGCGGCGGCTTTTGCACGTTTTGCCGCATCAGCGATGCCATGATCCTGGCCTGGAACATCAATGCATTGATGCGAACGAGATCGCGACGGGATGCAATCGCACGGGGATCGTCAGCCGGGAGGCCGTCGAGGAGTTCTGGCTCCAGATGCCGGATGTCTATGTCGGTCATGCGATGGATCGGAAATCTAGGTTTCAGCCGGCAATCCGGCAAATAGAATTCGGGTCGTATCTTCATGGCCGCGCGCTGCTGGGCCGCGGAACCCGCACTTGAACCCAACCCGGATAGCGAAGTCGGTCCCCTTCATGCGAGATCGGAGGCTGATATCACAGTTTGCTAATGAGAAATATCGGCACCGCGCAATAAAATGCTCTATGCAGGCGTTTACCTTAGGAATGCTTCTCTAATTCGCAGACCTTATGAGCCCGATTGCGCTCATGCTCGGAGCTATTTTGTCCCCTCAAGCGTATCTGAACGGCATTGCCACGTGTGTCCCCGAACATGACGTGCATCGGTTCTTCCTCGGCTATGGAGCCTCGCTGCTTGAAAACGACGCGCAGCGCCTTGCGCTCTTCGAGCGAATGGTCGCTCTGGCCGGGATCGAACATCGCTATTCCTGCTTTGCGCCTGCCGACGATCCGCGCGGCGGGGCAATCGACCGCGACGGCACCTCGGTCAGAGGCTCGTTCGCCAGCACCGCAATGCGTATGCGGATGTACGAAGCCGCCGCACCGGAGCTCGCGCAAAGGGCCGTCGACAGACTTCTGGCCAACGACGACCGCTCGCTGATCACGCATTTGATCGTGACGAGCTGCACCGGCTTTTCGGCGCCCGGCATCGACCTCGAGCTGGTGCAGCGATGCGGCCTGTCGACGTCGGTCGAGCGCACCATCATCGGCTTCATGGGATGCTATGCCGCCATCAACGCCTTGAAGCTGTCGCGCCACATCGTGCGATCGGATCCGAAGGCCCGCGTGCTGGTCGTCAACATCGAATTGTGCACGCTGCATTTCAAGGAAGCCACGGAGCTCGAGAAGCTGATCTCGTTCTGTCTATGGGGCGACGGGTGCGCGGCCTCGCTGGTGACAGCCGAGCCGCACGGCATCCTGCTCGAAAGCTTCCACGCGATCGTGGCGGCGGAGCGCAAGGAGCTGATGAGCTGGAATATCCGCGACGACGGCTTTGACATGGTGCTGTCCGGGCAGGTTCCCGGTGCCGTCCGTGAGACGCTGCGCAACGAGCATCCGGCCATCCTCGGCGGCAGGCCCGCCAAGGAGATCGATTTGTGGGCGGTGCATCCCGGCGGCCGCTCGGTGCTCGACGCGGTCGAGCGGGCGCTCGAACTGAAGCCGGCCGCGCTCGCCGCATCGCGCGAAGTGCTCCGGCAATACGGCAACATGTCGTCGGCCACCGTAATGTTCGCGATGGCCGAAATGCTGAAGGAGCCGTCGGGCTTGCTCGGCTGCGGCATGGCGTTCGGGCCGGGATTGACCACCGAGACCATGATGTTCCGGACTGCCTGATGAAGTCGAATGCCATGCGGCACCGCGTCCGTGCTTTCGCAGCCCGTTGGCTGGTGCCCTACCTGCCGTATCCGCACTTCATGTGTGTGGCACCTCTTGACGCCGTGTTGCGGGTCCTATGGCGTGCGGAAGGCCGGCTGCCTCCCGTTTATTGGCCGCGCCTGATGCTCCTGTTCCTGATTTCGGGCATCAACACGATCGTCTCCCTGCCGGAGCGCGTGATCCTTGGGGCATGGCTGCGGCTGCGACCTCCCCGGATGGAACCGGATAACGCGCCTGTGTTCGTTCTTGGCTACTTCCGCTCCGGGACGACTTTTTTGCAGAACCTGCTGTCGGCGGACCCGGACCTGAGATCGCCGGGCTGGCCGCAGGTCCTGGCGCCTCAGACATTCGTCCTTGGCTGGGCCCTGCTGCGCTATCTTTTCGTGCCCTTGCTGCCTTTGACGCACCTCGACGCGGTCGTGCCGGTTGGCGCCAGGCTGCCGGCGGAGGACGACTTCGCATTGAACAATCTGGGTGGAATGTCGATCCTGGCGGGACGCGCCGTGCTTCCCCGCCGGCAAACCTTCTTCAATCGATATCAGGATCTCGACTCGCTTTCGGCGCAAGAGCTGAACCGCTGGCGCTCACATCAGCTCGCTTTCGTCCAGAAGCTCACGCTCGTTGCCGGAGGGCGGCGACTTCTGCTCAAGTCGCCGAGCCACACGGCGCGCGTCCGTCACCTTTTGGAGCTGTTCCCTGGCGCCAAGTTTGTCCACATCTCGCGTTCGCCGGAAGCGGTGTTCCGGTCCAACCTTGTTCTGACGCGCGAGTTGCAGCGTGCGTTCGCCCTGCAGCCGCCGCTGCCCGAGCACGAGCAGGAAGAGATCATCGCCTGCGAATATCTCGCGACGGAGATGCACTATCTGGCTGATAGAACCCGGATTCCAGCCGCCGACCTCGCCGAGGTGCGGCTGCAGGATCTCATTGCCGATCCGACGGGCGAGATGAAGCGGATCTACCGCGAACTGGGCCTGCCGTTCTCCCACGACTGCGAGGAGCGCATGCTGCAAGTCGCCGCGACGTTCGGCAAACAGCCGCGCAACCGCCATCCCGACCTGACGGAAGGGCAGAAAGCGCGCGTAGCCCGCCTCGAACCGCTCGCTTCCAATTTCGGGCATGTGCCTGCGCTGCCTCCCGGAACGGTCAATATTGACAGCCAACCGCGCATTGGATGACATGGCATCATGACGGCAGGCCTATTGTCATACGCAAGCTGGGCAGGTTTGGCCCGGCTGTTGCTCGTCCCTCTGTTGCTCAGCATCTGCGCCCCGCCGATCTCGGCGGTTGCCGACGAGCAAGGCGATGCGATCAAGCTGGTTGAGACCGTGCGCCAGGCGGCGCTCGTGCTCGGGCACGGCGGGGCCGCCGAGGCGCAGCTCCGCTCGATCTCAGCGGCCTTCGACGGAAAGGGAATTGCCCAAGCCGTGCTCGGGACGCGTTGGCGCAGCGCGAGCGCGGACGACCGCGCCGCGGTGGTCGATGCGCTTCTTTATGCCATCGCACACGGGCTGGCCGACAAGCTGGAACGGACGCAGGACAAGACTTTCACCGTGCTCGGCACAAAGGCTCTGGCCAATGGCGACATACTGGTGCGCAGCGAATTCCGCCGGCGGCTCCGCGGCCCAACGTCCGTGGACTGGCGTGTCCGCCGCTGCCGCGGGCAACTCTGTATCGGCGATGTCTTTGTCGACGGCGGGTCGGTGACCTTGCGGCAGCGGGACCGCATCGGCCAGATCCTCGCCGGCAATGGCGGCTCGATCCCTGCGCTTGTCGTCGATCTCAGGAAAGGCCGGGTATGACTCCTCGCCGGCGCCCATGTCCTCCCTCGTCGAATTGAGCAATGTCGGCCGCGATTTTGACGGCGGCCGCATCGTCGCCGTCGACGACGTGTCGCTCGCAATCGGGAATGACGAGACCGTCGCGATTGTCGGCCGCAGCGGCAGCGGCAAATCGACGATCCTGAACCTGGTCTGCGGGCTCGACCGGCCGACCCGCGGCGAAGTTCGGTTCGAAGGGCGGGCCGTCAATGGAAGCGCTGCGTGGGCAGCGGTCCGGGCCAGCAGGATCGGCATTGTCTTCCAGAATTTCTGCCTGCTCCCCTCTTTGTCGGCGCGCGAGAACATCGAGGTGGCCCTGCTGGGAAACCTCGGCGGAGCGCAGCAGCGTCGCGCTCGCGCGCTGGAACTTCTGGCGCATTTCGGTCTTGCCGATCGCGCTGCGCTGCGGCCCGCCGAGCTTTCCGGCGGCGAGCGCCAGCGCCTTGCAATTGCGCGGGCGCTAGCCAACCGTCCGAAGCTTCTTCTTGCCGACGAGCCGACAGGAAGCCTCGACGTGCAGACAAGCCAATCCGTCATGGACATCATCGGCAATGCGCATCGCGAGTTCGGGACCGCAGTAATCGTGGTGACCCATGACGAGGACGTGGCCGCATTGTGCGGACGGCGGGTCGAGATCTCGGATGGCCGCATCCGCTCGGACAGCCGGGCGGCGGCAATCTCAGCGCCCGCACCGGCATCGCGGATCGGCTAGCCCATGACGGAGCTGACCCTGCCCTTGCGCGGTCTCATCGCACGTCCGCTGCGCACTTTGCTCACGGTGCTCGGCATCGCCTTGGCGGTCGCCGGCTTCGTGGTGCTTACCGGCCTGACCGCCGGCGTCCAGCGCTCATTTGCGTCGGGAATCGATGAGAACGGCGCGGATCTGGTGGTTAGCCAGCGCAGCACTTTCAATTTGGTGAGCAGCACCGTGCCCAGAGCGCTCGGCCCGGCGCTTTCGGCGGTGCCGAATGTCGAGGCGGTGTCGGGCGTTCTCCTCAACATCACCACCGCCGACGAGGACGCCAATATCGTCATGGCCGGCTGGCCAAGCGGCAGCTTCCTGTGGAAAGACGTGCCGCTCGTGGCGGGGCGGCTCCCTGTGCCGGGGGACCAGTGGCCGGTGATCCTTGGCCAATCGATCGCCGGCGCATTGGACAAGCGGGTCGGCGATACCGTCGAGCTGCAGTTCCAGCCCTATCGGATCGTCGGCATCGCGTCGTTCTCGTCCATGCTGAACCAGAACAGCGCCATCGTTCCGCTCGAGGGGCTGCAGCAGCTCCTGTCGCGGGAGGACGCCTTTACCTTGTTCGAGGTAAGACTGAAGCGCCCGCTCGACGCCGACGGCATCGCCGCTGCCCGAACCCGGCTCGTTGCAGCCGCGCCGGGATTCGTGGTCGTCGACACCGAGCAGTTCGCCAACAGCATTCGCATCTTCGATCTGCTTCGGGCGATCGCCCGCACGATTTCGCTGGTCGTCATGGCGATGGCCTCGGTTGCGGTCGCCAACACGCTGCTGATGGCTGTGAACGAACGGACGTTCGAGATTGGTGTTCTGGCGGCGCTTGGCTGGGCGCCGCGGCGGATTCTTCGGCTCATCCTCATCGAAGGCGTCTTCATGAGCGCAGCCGGCGGCGTTATCGGCATCGTTCTCGGCGCCCTGACCATGGAAGCGGCGGCGAAGACAAGGGTCGCGGCGGGGCTGATCGTGCCCTATCTGTCAGGCTGGTCGATCGCCCAGGCGCTGATCTTCGTCTTCATCGCCGGTCCGCTCGGCGCACTCTACCCGGCTTGGCGCGCCACGCGCCTTCTCCCCGCTGAAGCGCTCCGCAGGATCTGACTTGCCGTGTCGGCCGGGCAGCGCTCCGGTGCCAGCAAAAGCATCGATCTGTCGTGTAAACGAAACGGCCGGTTCGCAGGTCCGCGGCATCGGCGACGCAGGCCGGGCCTTGCCTTCCTGGCGAATTGCTATATAGACCCGCGCAATCTGCCGGTCCTTGCTGGGGGCTGAACGGAGGGCCGTGGCCTTTTCGAAGGTCGCGACGCGAAGCCGGAAGGGCTTCCAGCCTCCCGTGTCTCCGCTCTCGACCGTCTCGTGATGCTCCTTTCTTCCCCGCTCTTTCGCGATCGGGTCAGACAAGTTGCAGAGGCTTAGCCGCGAGGGCCGGTGAGAGAAACGAAGAAAGGCACTTAAACATAATGGCTCTTTACGAACATGTGTTTCTTGCCCGGCAGGACCTGTCGCAGCAGCAGGTTGATGCGCTTGTCGAACAGTACAAGGGCGTCATCACGGCGAATGGCGGCTCGGTCGGCCGGATCGAGAACTGGGGACTGAAGTCCCTCACCTACCGGGTCAAGAAGAACCGGAAGGCTTACTACACGCTGATGGACATCACCTGCCCGCCGGCCGCGCTCAACGAAATGGAGCGCCAGATGGGCCTGTCGGAAGACGTCCTTCGCTTCCTCACCATCAAGGTGGAAGCGCATGAGGAAGGCGCCTCGGCGATGATGCAGAAGCGCGAAGAGCGCTCCGAGCGCGGCGGCTTCGGCGACCGCGACCGTGGCCCGCGTTCGTTCGGCGACCGCGACCGCGGTGACCGCGGCCCGCGTTCGTTCGGCGACCGTGACGGCGGCGACCGTGGCCCGCGCCGTCCGCGCGAAGGCGTTGAAGGAGGTGCAGAATAATGGTCGACATCAACCAGATCCCGACCCGGCGCCCCTTCCACCGCCGCCGCAAGACCTGCCCGTTCTCCGGCGCCAACGCGCCCAAGATCGACTACAAGGACGTGCGTCTCCTGCAGCGCTACATTTCCGAACGCGGCAAGATCGTGCCCTCGCGCATCACCGCCGTCAGCCAGAAGAAGCAGCGCGAGCTCGCCAAGGCGATCAAGCGCGCCCGCTTCCTCGGCCTGCTGCCCTATGTGGTTCGCTGAGGCCTGAAACTTCGATGCGGGCGCTTGGCGCCCGCATCCCCACCCACGGCGACTGCGCCGCGGTTCAAATCAAATCCCGAGTTGGGGCCGGATGGCCTCTAACTGCCAGGACAGGCAGGACAGCGACAAGAGCGGCGAGCGCCGCAAAGAGCTTCCTGAGCTGTTCCAGATCATTGCGCCAGCCTTCCGGCCGGCGCCAACCGAAGGAACGAAACCATGGAAGTCATTCTCCTCGAGCGCATTTCCCGCCTCGGCCAGATGGGCGAGACCGTCAAGGTCAAGGACGGGTTCGCCCGCAATTTCCTGCTGCCGCAGGGCAAGGCGCTGCGCGCCAACGAAGCCAACAAGAAGAAGTTCGAGGGCCAGCGCGCCCAGCTCGAAGCCCGCAATCTGGAGCGTAAGTCGGAGGCCATGCAGGTCGCTGAGAAGCTCGACGGCAAGAGCTTCATCGTGGTGCGCTCGGCCGGCGAAACCGGTCAGCTCTACGGCTCGGTGTCGACCCGCGACATCGCCGATCTGCTGATCGCCGAAGGCTTCACCGTCAACCGCAACCAGGTCGAGCTCAACCAGCCGATCAAGACCATCGGCCTCTCCAACGTGGCGATTGCGCTCCATCCGGAAGTCGAGGTCACCGTGACGCTCAACGTCGCCCGTTCGGCCGACGAGGCGGAGCGCCAGGCCAAGGGCGAGACGCTGACCACCGCCGAAGCCATTTATGGCGAGGACATCAACGACAACGCCCGGCCGGAGAATTTCTTCGACCCGAACGCCGAATTCGAAGGCGGCGAAGAAAACGCCTGATCTCTGGGCCTGATTTGGCATATCCTCCGAAGCCTCGCTTCGGTTCGCAGACGTCCAGGATTTCTGGACCAACGCCCGGGTCTTCGACCCGGGCTTTTTTGTGCCAAAAGGAACTTTTCGACACCCCATATCTTGTGCACATTACAGCGTGGCGCGTCGATTGGACGCGGGCGAGGCGCCGTGGCATTTTCGATCTGGCATTCCAGTCCGATTACCGGGTGATCCGACTGAGGGGACATTTGGTCATGAATATCCTGTTGAAACACGTTCTCGAACGCCTGGTGCGCGCCGGCGACCTCAAGGTGACCGGACCGAAGGGCGCGACGCACAAGTTCGGCGACGGCAGCGGCGAGCCGGTGCATATCCACATCAAGACCACGCATGCCGAGCGCGCCATCACCTTCGATCCGATGCTGGCGGTGCCCGAAGCCTATATGGACGGTGAGCTCGACGTGATCGAGGGCGGCGTTCTCGGCCTGATGCGCATCGCGTTCCAGAACATGGGATCGAGCGGCATCGACGTGACCTGGTCGAAGGCGATCGAGGGGCTGCGCCACGCCTTCCGCCGGCTGCAGCAGATCAACACCGCCGCGCGCTCGCGCCGCAACGTCGAACGCCACTACGATCTCTCGGGCGAGCTCTACAAGCTCTTCCTCGACGAGGACATGCAGTATTCCTGCGCCTATTTCGAACAGCCCGACATGACGCTCGACGAGGCGCAGCTTGCCAAGAAGCGCCACATCGCCGCCAAGCTGAGGCTCAAGGCCGGCCAGACGGTGCTCGACATCGGCTCCGGCTGGGGCGGGCTGGGCCTCTATCTCGCCAAGGTCTTCGACGTCGACGTGCAGGGCGTCACCCTCTCCACCGAACAGCATGGCGTCGCCACCGACCGCGCGCATGCGCAGGGCCTGCAGGACCGCGTGCATTTCGAACTCAAGGATTATCGCCACATCAACGAACGTTTCGACCGCATCGTCTCGGTCGGCATGTTCGAGCATGTCGGCGTCAATCACTACCGCACCTTCTTCGACAAGGCCGCGACGCTGCTCAAGCCCGACGGCGTGATGCTGCTCCATACCATCGGCCGTTCCGGCGTGCCGTGGGCGACCAGCGCCTTCGTCCGCAAATACATTTTCCCGGGCGGCTACATCCCTGCGATGTCGGAGGTGATGCCGGCGATCGAGAAGTCGGGCCTCGTCGTCACCGATATCGAAATCCTGCGGCTGCATTACGCCGACACGCTCAAGCATTGGGGCGAGCGCTTCGCCGCCAACCGCGACAAGGCGAAAGCGATCTATGACGAGCGCTTCTGCCGCATGTGGGAGTTCTATCTCGCCGCTTCCGAGGCCGCCTTCCGCTGGCAGGACCTGGTGATCTTCCAGTTCCAGATCGCCAAGAAGAACGACACGCTGCCGATGACGCGCGACTACATGGCCAAATGCGAGAAGGCGCTGGAGCTGCGCGATATCGGCCACCAGGAGCCGGCGGCGCCGGCGCCCTCCAAGCCGACCCGCCGCAAGAAGGTGGGGTAGCCGCGCAATGCCGCTTGCCATTGCGGCCTGACGCCACGAAAAAGGTCTCGTTCGCGAGACCTTTTTTCATGACCTACCTCATCTACACCGCAGCCGCTCTTGCCGAGATCGCCGGCTGCTTTTCGTTCTGGGCGTGGTGGCGGCTGGAGAAGTCGGCGCTCTGGCTTCTCCCCGGCCTCGTCTCGCTGGCGCTGTTTGCCTTGCTGCTGTCGCTGGTCGGCACGGATGCGGCGGGCCGCGCCTACGCCGCCTATGGCGGCATCTACATCGCCGCCTCGCTCGGCTGGCTGTGGCTGGTCGAAGGCGTGCGTCCCGACCGCTGGGATCTGGCCGGCGCTGCGCTCTGCATCGTCGGCGCCTCGGTCATCCTGCTCGCTCCAAGGGGAGCCTGAGATGGAACTGCCCGCCCCGCTCCGGCAAGGCGTCGACAGCCTCTTGGAGAAGGTACCATTGCCGGCGCTGAGGCAGGCGGCGCGGACGCTCTCGGAGCGCTACCGCGCCGAGCTGCGCGACGGCCGCCTGCATATGGGCGAGGACATGGCCGTCAAGGCCTATCTGGCGACGCGGCTGCCCGCCACCTATGCCGCCGTGCGCGCCAGCCTCGATGCCTTGATCGAGGCTCGCCCCGACTTCCGGCCGGCGAGCCTGCTCGATGTCGGCGCTGGACCTGGCACCATGCTTTGGGCCACGACCGACGCTTGGCCTGAGCTGGAACGGGCGGTGCTGGTCGAGGCAAGCGCTGCCGTGCGCAAGGTCGGCCAGGCGCTCGCGGAAGGGGCGATCACGGCCCGCGCCGACTGGATCGCCGGCGATGCGACCATCGATCTCGACGGCATCACGTCCGCCGACCTCGTCAGCGCCGCCTATGTGCTGGACGAGATCGTGCCTTTATCGCTGCCGAGGCTCATCGACGGCCTCTGGCGGCTCACGGCCGACACGCTGCTCATCGTCGAGCCCGGCACGCCCGCCGGCTGGCAGCGCATCCTCGCCGCGCGCCGGCAACTGATTGCGGCCGGCGCGCATGTTTCGGCGCCCTGTCCGCACGCGGCGCCCTGCCCGCTTGCGCCGCCCGACTGGTGCCATTTCGCGCGCCGCGTCGCCCGTTCGCGCCTGCATCGCCTGGTCAAGGAGGCCGAGGTGCCATGGGAGGACGAGAAGTTCATCTACTTGGCCGCCTCCCGGCAGCCGGCGCCCGCGCATCTGGCACGGGTGATCGCGCCACCAAAGGGCGGCTCCGGCAAGGTGGTGCTGAAACTCTGCCAACCGGACGGCAGCGTCGGCGAGCGCCTGCTCAGCAAGCGCGACGGCGCCGTCTTCAAGGTGGCGCGGCGGGCCGACTGGGGCGACACGCTGGACTGAGGGAGCGTAGGCCGATGACATCGGGAGAAGACGTATCGTCGATGCCCGTCGCTACTTTGGCGATCAGCCGACGCGCACGAACTTCGTCATCCACGGGCGGAGCGACGCGAAGCGGCGCGCGCAGACCCGAGGATCCATTCCGTGACGTTGCGCGAAGAATGAAGGCGGCGCAGAACGGAGCTCGTTCTGGCTCGCCGCGACGCTCACAGGTCACGGAATGGATCCTCGGGTCTGCGCGCGTCGCTTCGCTCCTTGCTCCGCCCGTGGATGACGACTTCACCAACGTTTCGGCTAATCTCGAAGGTGAACGCCCAAAAGAAGCAACTCGCTACTTTGGCGATCAGCCGAGGACGTCCGCGATTCTCTGCGCGAGCGGATGCGGCTGGTCGGTTGTGAGCGAGCGTCGGACGACAATCGGTCGCCCAAAATGTTCTTGCTTCGTTCCACAATTGCAAATAAGAATCGCCGCTTGCCGAGTCAACTGGAATCAGGCCCCCGGAATACTGTCCTGTGGATGGTTTGCCGATCCTGTGAACATTGGGGCGTCAAGCTGGTTGGACCGAGGGTGTTGCAGAAAGGTCAGCATCGAATCTTCCCGTTCTGATATCGAGGACAGCGGGATCGAAACCGGGGATATCATGGCAGAGGCGGCACTGAAATTCGGCGCGGCGGAAACGCCGCTCTATCGCGAAGCACCGAACAACATCGAGGCCGAGCAGGCGCTGCTCGGCGCCATCCTCGTCAACAACGACGCCTTCTATCGTGTCTCCGATTTCTTAAAGCCGGCGCATTTCTACGAGCCGCTGCACCGCCGCATCTTCGAGATCGCGGCCGAGCTCATCCGCATGGGCAAGATTGCGACGCCGATCACGCTCAAGACCTTCCTGCCGGCCGACGAGAAGGTCGGCGACATGACGGTGGCGCAATATGTCGTGCGCCTCGCCGTCGAGGCCGTCACCGTCGTCAACGCCACCGACTATGGCCGCGCCATCTACGACCTTGCGACGCGCCGCGCGCTGATCACCGTCGGCGAGGACATGGTCAACATCGCCTATGACGCGCCGGTCGACATGTCGCCCTCCGACCAAATCGAGGATGCCGAACGGCGGCTGTTCGAGCTTGCCGAAACGGGCCGCTATGACGGCGGCTTCGAGAGCTTCAACGATGCGGTCAAGACCGCCGTCGACATGGCCAACGCCGCCTATATGCGTGACGGCCACCTGTCGGGCATCGCCACCGGCTTGCGCGACCTCGATCGCCGCATGGGCGGCCTGCAGCCCTCCGACTTGATCGTGCTCGCGGGGCGCCCGGGCATGGGCAAGACCTCCTTGGCCACCAACATCGCCTTCAACATCGCCGAGGCTTACGTTCCGGCGCAGCAGGCCGATGGCAGCTTCAAGGCCGCCAACGGCGGCGTCGTCGGCTTCTTCTCGCTCGAAATGTCGTCGGAGCAGCTCGCCACCCGCATCATCTCCGAGCAGACCGAGATCTCGTCCTCGAAGATCCGCCGCGGCGAGATCACCGAGATGGATTTCGAAAAACTCGTCGCCTGCTCGCAGACGATGCAGAAGATCCCGCTGTTCATCGACCAGACCGGTGGTATCTCGATCGCGCAGCTTTCCGCCCGCGCGCGGCGTCTGAAGCGCCAGCGCGGCCTCGATCTCATCGTCATCGACTATATCCAGCTGATGCAGGGCTCCTCCGCGCGCGCCTCGCAGAACCGCGTGCAGGAAATCACCGAGATCACCACGGGCCTGAAGGCTTTGGCCAAGGAGCTCGGCGTGCCGATCATCGCGCTGTCGCAGCTGTCGCGTCAGGTCGAAAGCCGCGACGACAAGCGCCCGCAGCTCTCGGACCTGCGCGAATCCGGCTCGATCGAGCAGGACGCCGACGTGGTTCTGTTCGTCTATCGCGAGGAATATTACCTCAAGAACCGCGAGCCGAAGCTCGGCACCGAGGAATACATCAAGTGGGAAAACGAGATGAATGAAGCGCGCGGCAAGGCCGAGTGCATCATCGCCAAGCAGCGCCACGGGCCGACCGGCACCGTCAGCCTAGCCTTCCACGGCGAATTCACGCGGTTCTCGGATCTGGCGGAAGAGCATCATCTGCCGGAGAGGTTCGAGTAGCGTTTTGTTTGGGGGTAGCTGATTGGACTTCAGCGATATCTATCAACGGATGAAGTTTGAGGCGTACGAAATCTCTAAAGAGGAGCGCATTCAACTTACTGATTATCTGAAATCAGCTGGATCAACTTCTCAAGTGGAGTCGCACGCCGCTTTGCTGGTGTTCTGCTATTCGAGCGATCCGGTAGCCGAGAATGTGAAATTGGTGAGGAAATTCCTTGCCAAGCAAACTGACGACTACGCCCGCGCCGCGGCGGTGACCGGCCTATATCGGATCTGGCGCTTGGGAGCCCCCTCGGACATCGACGATCTACTAGGCGTTTTGGCGCTTTGGTCAGTGGAGTCTCGGTACGACACGTCTATCGCCGCGATCGGGTGTGCATTCCTTCTCATGCACCTGCTTCAGAATCAGCGTCTCTCCTTCGCACTTGGACGCTTGTTGGAAACACTGCACGAAGAAGTCAGGCGTGAGAACGATTTGGCGGTCGGTTTGTTCAGGTATGCATGTTTGTCGGCATACGACAATTGGGCTCAGAGCAACGGACAGCGCCGCACTCATTTCGACACGATTGAGGAGGCCTTGCCGGTTTATTGGGATCGCCAGAAATACTTGTTGGAATCGATGAATTAATGGCCAAATCGCGCGTTCAGTTCATCTGCCAGAATTGCGGCTCGGTGCATCAGCGCTGGGCCGGCAAATGCGATGCCTGCGGCGAGTGGAACACGCTGGTCGAGGAAGGCACGTCCGGCGGCATCGGCTCGGGGCCGGCCAACACGCGCAACGCCCGTAAAGGGCGTGCCGTGGTGCTGACCAGCCTGTCGGGCGACATCGAGGACGCGCCGCGCATCGTGTCGGGCATCGGCGAGCTCGACCGCGCCACCGGCGGCGGCTTCGTGCGCGGCTCGGCGCTGCTGGTCGGCGGCGATCCCGGCATCGGCAAGTCGACGCTGTTGACGCAGGCAGCCGCCGCGCTCGCCTCGAAAGGCCACCGCATCGTCTATGTCTCGGGCGAGGAAGCGGTGGCGCAGATCCGGCTGCGGGCACAACGCCTCGGCGTCGCCTCGACGCCGGTCGAGCTTGCGGCCGAAACCAATGTCGAGGACATCCTGGCGACCATCGCCGACGGCAAGCGGCCGGACCTCGTCATCCTCGATTCCATCCAGACGCTGTGGACCGACCTTGCCGATTCGGCGCCGGGCACCGTCACCCAGGTGCGCGCGGCCGCCCAGGCGATGATCCGCTACGCGAAATCCACAGGCGCGGCGATCGTGCTCGTCGGCCATGTCACCAAGGAAGGCCAGATCGCCGGCCCTCGCGTCGTCGAGCACATGGTCGACGGCGTGCTCTACTTCGAGGGCGAAGGCAATCACCACTTCCGCATCCTGCGCACAGTGAAGAACCGCTTTGGGCCGACCGACGAGATCGGCGTGTTCGAAATGTCGGACAAGGGGCTGCGCGAGGTTTCCAATCCATCCGAGCTTTTCCTCGGCGAGCGCCACGCGAAGTCCCCGGGCGCCGCGGTTTTCGCCGGCATGGAAGGCACGCGGCCGGTGCTGGTCGAGATCCAGGCGCTTGTCGCGCCTTCCTCGCTCGGCACGCCGCGCCGCGCCGTCGTCGGCTGGGACGGCGCGCGGCTGTCGATGGTGCTCGCCGTGCTGGAGGCGCATTGCGGCGTCCGCTTCGGCCAGCACGACGTCTATCTCAACGTCGCCGGCGGCTACCGCATCTCTGAGCCGGCGGCCGATCTCGCGGTCGCCGCGGCGCTGGTTTCGTCACTCACCGGTCTTGCCCTTCCCGCCGATTGCGTCTATTTCGGCGAAATCAGCCTATCGGGCGCTGTGAGGCCGGTTGCGCATGCGCAGCAGCGCCTCAAGGAAGCCGAAAAGCTGGGTTTTGGAAGCGCGGTGCTGCCGCTCGGCAGCGAGGAACTTGCCGGGGGGATCGGGGCCGGCGCTTTCCAGCCCACCGAGCTTGCCGACCTTGTGGCGCGCATAGCCGGCTCACGGCGCGGTCGTGCCGACGACGGGGAGTGATGCGGCTCGTCGGGCCGTAAGACAGGAAGTGGGGCGAGAACCATGCCGATTACGCTGCTTGACGGAATCCTCGTCGGCTTCACCCTGGTCTCAGCAATGCTCGCCATGGTGCGCGGCTTCTCGCGCGAAGTGCTGTCGGTGGTTTCCTGGGCAGCGGCCGCGGCTGCGGCGTTCTTCTTCTACAAGCCGGTGCTTCCCTATGTTCAGCCCTATGTCGACAACGACAAGATCGCGATGGCGGCCTCTGCCGGCATCGTCTTCCTCATCGCGCTGATCGTCGTCTCCGTCATCACCATGAAGCTCGCCGACTGGATCATCGATTCCCGCATCGGCGCGCTCGACCGCACGCTCGGCTTTCTCTATGGCGCGGCGCGCGGCATTCTGGTGGTCGCGGTGGCGCTGCTGTTCTTCAACTGGCTGGCCGGCGCCAAGGCGCCTGCCTGGATCGCCAACGCCAAGTCGCGGCCGTTGCTGGAGACGATCGGCGCCAAGCTCGAAAGCGTGCTGCCGGAAAACACCGAGGAACTGGTCAACAAATACACCCATAAGGGCACGCCGCAGGCCGGCGCACCGGCCACGACTGACCAGCCCGCGGCCGAGCCTCCAGCAGGCGACGACAACGCGCCGGCGCCAGACGACAGCGAGGGCGAGGCGCCTGCCGACGACGAGCCGGCGCCTGCCACGCCAGCGCCCGCCCCGGCTCCAGCGCCGGCAAACTGATTGCTGGCCGGCCTGGTGCCGGTTGTGAATGCAAGAAAGCGTGCGTTGCGTTCGGCGAGAGATCGCCTTATATGGCGGCTTTAGCGGAGCTTGAGCACCAGATGGCAGACTCAACGGCAGATGAAGGCAAGGTCCTTTCCGCCGAGGCCGACGATCATTTTCATGACGAATGCGGCGTGTTCGGCATCTTCGGCCGGCAGGACGCGGCGGCCATCGTCACACTCGGCCTTCATGCCCTGCAGCATCGCGGCCAGGAAGCGGCCGGCATCGTCTCCTATGACGGCACCCAGTTCCATGTCGAACGCCATGTCGGCCTGATCGGCGACACCTTCACCAAGCAGCGCGTCATCGACAGCCTGCAAGGCAACCGCGCTATCGGCCACACGCGCTACGCCACCACCGGCGGCGCCGGGCTGCGCAACATCCAGCCCTTCTTCGCCGAGCTCGCGGAAGGTGGTCTTGCCGTGGCCCACAACGGCAACCTCACCAACGCGCTCACCGTGCAGCGCGCGCTGCAGAAGCAGGGCTCGATCTTCTCCTCGACTTCCGACACAGAGACGCTGCTGCATCTGGTCGCGACCAGCAAGGAGCGCGATTTGAACTCGCGTTTCATCGATGCGGTACGCCAAGTCGAGGGCGCCTTCTCGCTGGTGGCGATGACCGCCAAGAAGATGATCGGCTGCCGCGATCCGCTGGGCATCCGCCCGCTGGTGCTTGGCGACCTCGACGGCGCCTGGATCCTCGCTTCCGAAACCTGCGCGCTCGACATCATCGGCGCCCGCTTCGTGCGCGACATCAAGCCCGGCGAGATGGTGGTGATCACCGCGAAGGGCATCGAGAGCATCTTCCCGTTCGAGCCGCAGAAGACGCGCTTCTGCATCTTCGAATATGTCTATTTCGCGCGGCCGGATTCCTCGGTCGAGGGCCGCAATGTCTACGAGGTGCGCAAGCGCATCGGCGCCGAGCTCGCGCAGGAAAGCCCGGTGGACGCCGACGTCGTCGTGCCGGTTCCGGATTCCGGCACGCCGGCCGCGATCGGTTTTTCCCAGGCCGCCGGCATTCCCTTCGAGCTCGGCATCATCCGCAACCACTATGTCGGGCGCACCTTCATTCAGCCGGGCGATTCGATCCGCCATATGGGCGTTAAGCTGAAGCACAACGCCAACCGCCGCATGATCGAGGGCAAGCGCGTGGTGCTGGTCGACGATTCGATCGTGCGCGGCACCACCAGCCAGAAGATCGTGCAGATGGTGCGCGACGCCGGCGCCAGGGAAGTGCATATGCGCATCGCTTCGCCGCCGACAAGCGCGTCCTGCTTCTATGGCGTCGACACGCCGGAGAAGTCGAAGCTCCTGGCATCGCGCATGTCGGTCGAGGAGATGGCGGAATTCATCCGCGTCGATTCGCTCGGTTTTCTCTCGATCGACGGACTCTACCGTGCCGTCGGCGAGGCCGGCCGCGACAACGACCAGCCGCAATTCTGCGACGCCTGCTTCACCGGCCAGTACCCCACCCGCCTGCTCGACTTCGAAGGCCACGATAATGTGCGCACGCTGTCGCTGCTGGCGAGTGGCGGGTCGTAATCGCACTTTACGGAAATTCCTGAATGACCCTCGACCTTTCCGGCCGCGTGGCGGTCGTAACCGGCGCCTCGCGCGGCATCGGCTATTTCCTCGCCAGGGAGCTGGCGGCAGCCGGCGCGCATGTGATCGCGGTGGCGCGCACCGTGGGCGGGCTGGAAGAACTCGACGACCAGATCAAGGCCGACGGCCGCGGCCAGGCGACGCTGGTGCCGCTCGATCTTGCCGACATGGCCGGCATCGACCGGCTGGGCGGCGCGATCCACGAGCGCTGGGGCAAGCTCGACATACTGGTTGCCAATGCCGGCGTGCTCGGCGTCATTTCGCCGATCGGCCATGTCGAGGCCAAGACCTTCGAGAAGGTGATGACCATCAACGTCACTTCGACCTGGCGTTTGGTCCGTTCGGTCGACCCGCTGCTCAGGCTCTCCGACGCGGGCCGCGCCATCATTCTCTCCTCCAACGCGGCGCATTCGGCGCGCGCCTTCTGGGCGCCCTATGCGGCTTCGAAAGCGGCGGTCGAAACGATGATGCGTTCCTGGGCCCATGAGACCGAGAGCCTGCCGCTGAGGGTGAACGCCGCCGATCCGGGGGCAACCCGCACGGCGATGCGCGCCCAGGCCATGCCCGGAGAGGATCCGGAGACGCTGCCGCATCCGTCCGAGATCGCCAGGCGCATCGTGCCCCTGGCAAGCCCGGAACTGAAGGAAACCGGCCTGATCTTCCAGGCCAAGCACAACCGCTTCGTCGCCTACCGGCAGCCGGAATAAAACCTGGGTGCCTGAGGCGTCGCGACCCCTCTATTCACGGGTCTGTGAACGGGGCGGCGAAAGCGTGTGCCGCCTCGCTGCTTTCGCTGCTCCATGGGAGTTGCTAGGATCGGCCCGACTCCGACATTTCAAAGCGAGGAATTCCCATGGCTGCTACTCCCAGCGTAGCGTTGGTCTGGTACCTGGTGATCGCCGGCCCGCAGGGCGGCATGGTGGTGCTGCCCAGCACCTTCGACACCCGCGAACAATGCACCAACGCCGTCACCGAATATCAGAAGCAGCCGACCCCTCAGGGCTGGGCCGTACAATGCGTGCCGAGCGCCTCGCCGTTTACCGATGAAGGGGATGCGGAAACGCCCTCGGCGCAGTAGCGCGAGGCGTCGCCTCAGCGCTGTGCGCTCACGCTCAACGCCGGCTTGCTGTTGATCGTCTGGAACACCACGCAGTAGCGCTCGGTGAGCTTGAGGAGCGAATCGATGCGCTCCTGCGGCTCGTCGGTGTCGAGATCGAATTTCAGCCTTATCTCGCGGAAGCCGACCGGCGCGTCGCGGGCGACGCCCAGCGTGCCGCGAAAATCGAGGTCTCCCTCGGCCTCGACGGTAGCGTTGCCGAGCTTGAACTCCAAGGCGGTCGCCACCGCTTTCAGCGTCACGCCGGCGCAGGCGACCAGCGCTTCCAGCAGCATGTCTCCCGAGCACAGCTCGAGGCCCGAGCCGCCGGTGGCCGGATGAAGCCCGGCGACAGCAAGCGCCCTACCGGTCTCCACCTTGCAGGCGATCGACTGGTCGTCGAGCGTGCCGCGGGCCTTCAGCGTGATCAGCGCTCGCGCGGCGTCTTCGCGATAGACGTCCTTCAACGGGGCCTGCATGGCCTTGAGTGCGGTTGCGTCCATTGTGTTGTCCTTCCGATCAGCCTTTGATGCCTTGATAGCACTGATATGCCGGCGGGACAGCGCCCCCCTCTGTCCTGCCGGACATCTCCCCCTCTTGGGGGGAGATTGGCAGCTTCTCCGGCGGCGCCCTTTCCGCAGCGTGGGAGATTAGCGAGCGTGGGAGAATGGCGAAGGCCGACGCGACATCTGATCTCCCCCCTCGAGGGGGAGATGCCCGGCAGGGCAGAGGGGGGCGCGAAGGATCGCAACGTTTGCGATTGTTGTTTTGACTTCACACGCCCAGGCCATACCTATTCCGAGACCATTTCCGGAGCCCACATGCGATCCAAGCTCGTCTCCCTCATCCTGCTGGCGGTCGCCGCCTTCGCTCAGCCCACCTTCGCCGAAGCACCCGAGCGTCCAGCCCCGACCGGCGGCGTGCTGTCGCTGTTGCCGCCTCCGCAGGTAACAGAGCATTCGATCACGCTCGGCGGGCGCAAGCTGGATTACCAGGCCAAGGCCGGCACGCTGTCCCTCCTATCCGGCAAGGGCGAGGTGACGGCCGAGATCTTCTATGTCGCCTACTCGCAGCAATCGCCCGCCCCGGCGAAGGAGCGGCCGATCACCTTCGTCTTCAACGGCGGGCCCGGTGCCGCGTCTGCTTACCTGCATCTCGGCGCGATCGGACCGCGCATCGTCGAGACCGCCGCCGACGGCGAGTTCCTGCGGCCGCCGCAGAAGCTCATCGACAACCCCGACAGCTGGCTCGACATGAGCGATCTCGTCTTCGTCGATCCGGTCGGCACCGGTTACAGCCGCGAAGCGCCTGGGCACGAGCCGAAGGAATTCTGGAGCGTCGATGCCGACGCCAGCTCGGTCGGCGCCTTCATCCGCCTCTATCTGGCGCAGAACGGCCGCACCGGATCGCCGCTGTTCCTCGCCGGCGAGAGCTATGGCGGCTTTCGCGCCGCGCTGCTTGCCCGCACGCTGCAGGAGGATGTCGGCCTCAGCCCCAGCGGCATCGTGCTGATCTCGCCTGCGCTGGAATTCATGCTGGTGCGCCCCGACCAATTCGACCAGCTGCACTGGGCGCTGGAGCTGCCTTCGCTGGCGGCAACGCGGCTGAAGGGCGACGGCGTGAGCGGCGACGTGTTGCGCGACAGGTTGGCCGAGGTCGAGCATTATGCGCTCGGCGATTACCTGACGGCGCTGAACAGCGGGCTGGAGCAAGGCGGCAAACTCGCCAGCGGGCGCGTTTCGGAGATCATCGGCCTGCCGCTGGAGCTCGTCCAGCGCAATTTCGCCCGCATCCCCATCGGGCTTTTCGCCAAGGAATTCCAGCGCGCCACGGGCAAGGTTCTGAGCCCCTACGACGCCACCATCGGCACTGCCGACATCGCGCCGCAAAGCGCCCGTGAGGCCGGCCCCGACCCGGTGCTCGACCGCAGCGTTCCGGTGCTGACCTCCGCCTTCGTCGCTTACGCCCGCGACGAGCTGAACTACCGCACCGACGTCAGCTACCGGCTGCTCAATGGCGAGGTCAGCCGCAGTTGGGATTACGGCACATCAGGCCAGGGCTATGCCGGTGTGATGAACGACCTGCAGCGCGCCCGCTCGCTCAACCCGGCGCTGGGTGTCGTCATCGTCAACGGCTATACCGATCTCGTCACGCCCTATCTCGCCTCGCGCTATCTGGTGAACCAGCTTCCTTCGCTATCGGACGCCAAGCCGATCCGCCTCGACGTCGTCGAGGGCGGCCATATGATGTATCTGCGGCCGGACGGACGGCGCGCGCTGAAGGACGCGGCATCGGAGCTCTATCAGGCGACGCAATAATGGCAGGTCACGCGCGCAGGTGACCCGCGCCTACATCAGGGCAAAGCCGGGCAGGTTCGTCGCGCGAATGCAGCGGATTGGCGGCGTTCTCGTCATGATGACCTCAGAAGAACAAAAAGCGCGGTCGAGATTTGGATCGGTAGGCTTGTCGTAGGTCATGCGAACACTTTATTTGCCGTTTGCCAGCGAGCGGCGCAGTTGCTCGTCCAGTTTCTGAAACTCATCGGCCAGCCTGTCGCAGACAGGGCTATCCGTCTCGCAGCGAAGTTCCCGGTTCGCAATCCAGTTGCCTTGCTGATCCTTGTCGAACCGCCTGCATGTCACGGCAGGATAGGCCTTCTCGGAGGGCTTTGTGAAAACCCACTGCGTCAGTCCATCATCCGAAACGAACAAGTCGAACCGCTCTGAAGCCGGGGCTTGATGGAGACTGCCCTGCGCCCGCACGTGCCTGAGAAAATCGCCGCTGTCGGCGCCGTGGATGCCGCACATCGTCGAGGGCCCGTGCTTGTAACGATAGACGGTTTCCGCTCCGGACGTCCCCGCGATCGCGATCAGGATCGCGCCCGCCATAACGACTGCCTTCACCCGACGCTCCTCCGCCTTGCTTTCCCACGCTACCACCCCGTGCCTCGATTGCCATCCCTGCGCCAACGCAAGCGCTGCGCTGGAGCAGCGCAGTGCAAGCTTTCGCCCCTATAGCTGGAGCAACGGTCCCGACCGGGGCGGGACCGCCTCACGCAAACACGCTGAGCCCTTATGGCCGATGTCGTCATCCTGGAAAGCCGCGAAAGGGTGCTGGCCGGCATCCTGTTCACGGCCGCCGCCTATTTCCTGTTTTCGGCGCAGGATGCCTCGATCAAGCTCCTGGTCGCCGGCATGACGGTCTGGCAGATCATGCTCGTCCGCTCGATCACCGTGCTCCTCGCCTGCGGCGCGGTCGGCGGCAGGCGGCTGTTCGCCGACACGATCGATTCGCCGATCGTCAGGCCGATGCTGTTGCGCAGCGCCTTCACGCTCGCCGCCTGGCTTTGCTACTACAACGCCGCGCGCTCGCTGCAGCTTGCCGAGCTCACCACCATCTATTACGCCGCGCCGATCATCGTCACCGTGCTGTCCGTGCTGATCCTGGGCGAGACGGTGCCGCTGCTGCGCTGGCTGGCGGTGTTCATCGGCTTCGTCGGCGTCTTCATCGCCTGCGATCCGACCCGGCTCGGCTTCTCCGTGCCGGTGCTCCTGGTGCTGGCAGCGGCCGTCCTTTGGGGGATCGCCGTGGTGCTGCTGCGCAAGACGGCGCTGCAGGAGCGCACGACGATCCAGCTCGTGCTCAACAATTTCTATTTCCTGCTCTTCTCGGCCGTGCCGGCGCTGATCTGGTGGCATATGCCCGACGGAACGCAGTTCCTCTTGCTCATCAGCGTCGGCGCGCTGGGCGGTGTGGCGCAATACATGCTGTTCGAGGGCATGAAGCGCGCGCCGGTGTCGATTGTGGCACCGTTCGAGTACACCTCGCTGGTCTGGGCCTTCGCGCTGGGCTACGCCATATGGGGCGACTTGCCGCGCACGGAAGTGTTCATGGGCGCGGCGCTGATCATCGGCGCCGGCCTGCTCATCGTCGGCAACGAGCATTTCCGCAGACGGGAGCAGGCCTCATGACGGAAGGCTGTCAGGAGCAACTGGGTAGGCTGGCGCCATGACGGACACGCTCGACATGCCGGAAAAGCTTGCGCCCGCCGCCGACGTCGCGGCCGAGCGCACGCTCGGCATCATCCTGGTGTCGGCATCGGCGATCGCCTTCGCGCTCACTGGCGTGCTGACCAAGTCGATCCATGCCGATCCGCTGACCATCACCTGCTGGCGCGGTTTTTTCGGCTCGATCCTGATCAGCTTCTACGTGCTGTGGCGACGGCGCCGCTCGGGCGGGCGCGAAAGCCTGAAACTCGGCTGGCGGGGCTGGCTGCTTGCGGTCGAGGGCGCCGCCGCCAGCATCGCCTTCATCTCGGCCTTCAAATTCACCTATGTCGCCAATGTCGCGGTCATCTACGCGATCTCGCCCTTCATCGCCGCACTGCTCGCCTTCCTTCTGGTGCGGGAAAAATTCCGGCTGCAGACGATGATCGCGGCGGCCGTATCGCTTTGCGGCGTCGCCATCATGGTGGGCGCCGGCCTCGGCAGTGGGCACCTGTTCGGCGACGCCCTGGCGCTGCTAATGACCGCCGGAAGCGCGCTCTACATGATCATGGTGCGCGCTTTTCGCGACTCGCCGGTCGTGTGGGCGGGCGCTGTCTCGGCCTTCCTGCTTTTCGTGCTCGGCTGGTTCATCACCGATCCGCTGGCCGTGTCCGCCCGCGACGTGGCGCTGCTTGCCACCTTCGGCTGCTCTTTCGCGCTCGCCTCGATCCTGTGGACGGAAGGCTCGCGGCTGATCCCGTCGGCGGAAGCCGGCCTGCTCGGTTCCGCAGAGGTGCCGTTCGCCATCCTGTTTGCCCTGCTGTTCCTCGGCGAAGTCCCACCGATGGCTAGCATCATCGGCGGCGCCATCGTGCTTTGCGCGGTCTTTGCGCATGCCGGACGCGACTGGCTGAAGGTGAAATCGGCGGGTTCATAAAAATATTTCGCCGGTCACGGAACCATCATCCCCGTGGAGCATTATTGGATCGACGGGTCACCCCCCAAGTCCCCCCAAACCCCTCGACCCGTCCGACTAGAAGCCGACCCTCAAAAAGGTCGGCTTTTTCTTTGGGCGACCGGCCTCAGGACGGAAGGGCCAGGCCGCCGGCAAGCAGCTCCGCCAGGTCCCGCGCCGGGCGGGCGGCTTCGCGGCCGAGCCGGATGGCGAAATCGGCCATCGGCAGCGGCGGGAGGTCGAAATCGTCAGGTACCTCGACGATGCCGGAATGGGCGAAACGCCGGGTGCGCGGCGTCAACGCGATGCCGGCGTTGACTGCGGCGCGCAGGCCGGCAAGGCTGGCGCTGCCGGCGGCGATGCGATAGCGGCGGCCGGCTGCATCGAGCGCATTGAGCGCTGCCTCCCTGAAGCCGCAATAGGAATCGAGCAGCGCCAGCGGCACCACCTCCTGTCGCGCCGCCAGGCCTTTTTCCGAGCAGAGCCACAGCATCGGCTCGCTGATCAGGGCCGCTTCATCCAGCGACGGGGCATGGCGCATGGTGATCGCGAGGTCGAGCTGGCCTGCCTGCAACGCCGACCCGAGCTCCAGGGAGCGGCCAACGCGCAGCTCGACCCTGACGCGCGGGTGGCTGGCAGCGAAGGCCCGGAGCAGGTCCGGGAGGCCCTGATCGGCGAAATCCTGCGTCGTGCCGATGGCGATGCGGCCGCCGGCGCGCGCGCCCTTCAGCGCCAGCCAGGCCTCGGTGTGGACGGCAAGGATGCGCCGCGCATGGCCGACAAGATCTTCGCCGGCCGGCGTCAGCCCGCGTCCCCTGCCCTGCGGAATGAGCAGCGGCTCGCCGACGATCTCCTCCAGCCGCTGCATCTGCGCAGTCACCGCTGACGGCGTGCGGCCGACGGTGGATGCGGCCTTGGCGAGCGAGCCGCCGTCGACAAAGGCAAGGAAGGTTTTCAGAAGATCCGGATCGAGCGTTTCCATACTTCAATGCTATCGAACTATTTATCAAAAACAATTCGATTTTATTGATGCTATGCCGATGGCATGGTTCCTCCATCGACGGCGCGAGGCGCCCAACTCGGAGGATAGAAAAATGCCGATCATCAATATCAGCATCACCGGCAAGCCGGATGCCAAGCTGTCCGCCGCAATCGCCAGGGAGGCCACCGATATCACCGCGAAACTGTTGCACAAGGATCCGACGATCACCGCGGTCGCCGTCAACTACATCGATCCGCAGCACTGGTTCGCCGGCGGCAAGTCGCTGACCGAGCACGGCACCAACACGTTCTGGCTCGACATCAAGGTCGTCGACGGCACCAACACAAAGCTCGAGCTCGAAGCCTATCTCAAGGCGATCTTCGAGACCTTCGGCCGGCTGCTGGGCGGCGTGCATGAGGAAAGCTACGCCTTCGTGCACGAAGTGCCGGCGGCGGCCTATGGCTATGGCGGCAAAAGCCAGGAGTTCCGCTTCATCAGCGGAAGGTTGAAGGCGGCGTGAGAGTATTGCTCACTCCCGCCGACAGCTATTTCACAGGAGGGTGAAGCCTCGTATCGAGCGCAAAATCCTCTTGGAGACGCAGCGTATAAAGGCCAGCCGCCCGACCGGGATCGAACACCAGGTTCCAGCTGTGCTGGGATACCGCGCTGGGGATCAGAAAGAAGGGATGCTTGGCCAGCAGAGCATCGCCAAACTGCTGCTGGCCGGCGCCTGGAATGCCGGGACGCAGCCAGTTTGCGTTCGGAATCTCGTCCATTTCCACCACATGAACGTTCAATGGATCGGTGATGTCGAATGCCGTCAGCCCGTGAGGAACGGTATCCAACGTACGAAATCCTTTGTGAACCGCCACCTCGAGAATGGCGGTCGATGGATCAATGGATGCGTAGACGGCTCTGACGCCTTTGCTGTTCCACCTTCCCCCGAGTTTGAAGGCTCCCTCACCGCTGTCCCAAGTTGCCTGGAAGCATTTATGATCAAGTCTCCAGCCGACGAAATCTCCTGTCCCAAGAGAACCCGGCAACGGCGTCACGCGTAGACACCGTAGTCGAGCCGTTCGAGAAATTCCTGCACAAGCATGGTACCCGCCGCTGTCGCCAGCAGATCGATCGGTCGCCGGTTGTCCAAGCCCATGGCGGGCTCAATCATCCATTTCTCGGCCGCTTCCTGGTTTCCGAAAACAGACGTGGCCTTGGTGAGAACCCTGGCGAAATTCCAGGTCCTTGAACCCTGCTCCCGATTGAGCGTCCGGGAGTGATCCGATTTGTGCCGCTGAAATGTCCGCTCGCTCATGCCGAATGCCGCCTCGAAGGCATCTGCTTCGATGACGGTCAGTTGCCTGACGAGGCTTTCCAGAGCCTGGCTTGGAATTCCATGCAGGATCATTTCATGCGCCTCAAGCGGGCTGGATACCGAGGATCCAAGAACCTTCGGCCCGCCGAACAGGTCGATCAGCCGTTCGAACTCCGACTCCATGTGTGGTGCTTCGGCGAACCCCGTCGGGAAAGTAGCCATCTTTACCTCTCCGTCACGTGTCATTTTATTTACGACATGTGTCAGAGCCTTTCAAGTGGAGATCGAGGCACTGCTTCAGTCCGCATTGACCTTGCCCGCACTTCCGCTACCCTCTGCCACCGAAGCGGTCGCTCAAGAGCCGCGCCCTGGAGGAGACTGGGAGAGAGCGGCATGATCCTGACCCTGGCGCTGCTGGCGGGCCTTGTCTTTGCCTGGCTGCTGATTGCCGTGATCGAGCGGTTCCGGCTCGACCTGCGCTTCACCCAGGCGCTGCTCTATGTGCCGTTCAAGCTCGCCTACCGCATCGCCGACAATCGCATGCGCATCGCCCGCAGCGCCAAGACGCCGGTCATCTATGTCGTCTGGCACCAGTCACGCATCGAGCCGGCGCTGATGCTGTCGCTGCTTCCCGACGACACGCTGCATATCCTGGACGAGGCTTCGGCGCGCTCGCCCTGGCTGGAGCCGTGGCGCGAGCTTGCGCGTACCATCGCCTTCAACGCCGAGCATATCTTCGTCAGCCGCCGGCTGGTGCGTGTGCTGAAGGGCAAGGGGCGGCTTGCCGTCTATCTGCCGGACAATGTCGAGCCGGACGTCAAGTCCTTCAGGCTATTTCGTGCCATCACCCGCATCGCCATGCAGGCCGACGCACGCATCGTGCCGATCTTCGTTGCCGGCACGCGTGACCTGCCGGTGTCGCTGACGCCGAAGGAAAAAGCGCCGCGCCACTGGTTCCCGCGGCTTTCGATGAGTGTGCTGGAGCCGATGACCATCGCCGAGCTGGTGGCGCGCAACCCCGACATGGCATCCAACACCAACGCGCTGTTCGACCGCTTCGCGGAGGCGCGGCTCTACGGCACCAATCTCGATCGCGGGCTCTTCCTCGCCATGCGCGACGCCGCCGACCGCATCGGACCTTCGCGCCCGATCATCGAGGATGTGATTTCCGGTTCGCTCAGCTACCGTAAGCTGTTCATCGGCGCTCGCGTGCTCGGCCGCCATTTCGAGGCGGTGACCGCGCCCGGCGAAGCAGTCGGCGTGCTGTTGCCCAACGCCAATGGCGTGGTGCTTACCTTCGTCGGCCTGGTCTCAGCTGCCCGCGTGGCGGCGATGATCAACTACACCGCCGGCCCGGCGAGCGTGACCGCGGCGATCCGCACTGCTGTCATCAGGACGGTGGTTTCCTCCCGCGCCTTCATCGAAAAGGCCGGCATCGACGACATCGTCGCCGCGGTCGAGGCGGGTGGCGCCAAGATGCTGTGGCTGGAGGATGTGCGCGCCAATGTGACGACCCTGGACAAGGTTGCCGCAGCGCTTCTGTGGCGTTTGCCGCTGCAGCGGCAGCAAGCCTCGAAACCCGCTGTCATCCTGTTCACCTCCGGCTCGGAAGGCACGCCAAAGGCGGTGGTGCTGTCGAACCGCAACCTGCTTGCCAATGTCATGCAGGCTGAGGCGCGCGTCTCCGTCTCGCCGGCCGACATCCTGCTCAACGTTCTGCCGGTGTTCCATTCCTTCGGATTGACCGGCGGCACCATCCTGCCGCTGGTGCTGGGCGTAAAGCTGTTCCTCTACCCCTCGCCGCTGCACTACAAGATCATCCCGGAGATCGCCCGCAAGGTGAAGCCGACCGTGATGTTCGGCACCGACACTTTTCTGGCCAACTACGCCCGCACCGCCAAGGACGGCGACTTCTCCAGCTTGCGCTTTGTCGTGGCCGGCGCCGAAGCGGTGAAGCCGGAAACGCGGCGCACCTACCGCGACCGTTTCCAGGCCTCGATCGTGGAAGGCTTCGGGCTGACCGAGGCCGCGCCCGTGGTGGCGGTGAACACCGCCATCCACAGCCGCGACGGCACAGTCGGGCGTCCGCTGCCGGCGATCCGCATGAAGCTGGAGCCGGTCGAAGGCATCGCCGAGGGCGGCCGGCTGTGGCTCGACGGACCGAACATGATGATGGGCTATATGACCGCCGAGCGTCCCGGCGAATTGCAGCGGCTGGAAGGCTGGCACGATACCGGCGATATCGTCTCGGTCGACCGCGAGGGCTTCATCACCATACGCGGGCGGGCCAAGCGCTTCGCCAAGATCGCCGGCGAGATGGTGTCGCTGGGCGCCGTCGAGATGCTGGTGCAGTCGCTATGGCCGGAAGAACGCCACGCAGCGGTGGCAGTGCCCGACAAGAGGCGCGGCGAGCGCATCGTGCTGGTCACCACCGCCGACGAAGCCAATGCCGAGGAGCTGCGCCAGTTCGGCAAGAAGGCCGGCGCGGCCGAGCTGATGGTGCCCAACGACATCATCAAGGTGGAAGAGATCCCGGTGCTGGGCTCGGGCAAGACGGATTACATCTCGGCGCGCAAGCTGGCGATCGACCGGCTGGGGCTGAGTGCGGCGGCCTAGGGCGCAGCGCTACCCGATATCCGACGGCGGCACCTTCTCGCCTTCGCGCATGGCCCGCTTGGAATAGGCGCGCACCGACAACGGCAGGAAAAGCAGGTACCCAGCGACGGAAGCCGTCAGCGTGTACCAGGGATAGGTCATCAGCAAGAGGATGTAGAGCACGACGCCGAGGATGACCGGCAGCACCCTGTCGCCCGGCACCTTGACGCTCTTGCCCGAGTAGACCGGCAGGCGGCTGACCAGAAGGAAGGCGACCAGCACGGTGAAGCCGGTGGCGACGAAGGCGGCCGGCCGGCTGGGCTCCAGACCTAGCCGCAGGAAATAAAGATAGAGCGGCAGCATGACCAGCACAGCACCCGCCGGGGCCGGCACGCCGACGAAATATTCGGTCTGCCAGGCCGGTTGCTCGGCGTCATCGGCCAGAACGTTGAAGCGGGCCAGCCGCATGCCGCAAGCGATGGTGAAGAGAAGTGCGGCGATCCAGCCTGGCGAGCCGGCGCGGTCGAGCAGGAAGGCATAGAGCACCAGGGCCGGCGCCACGCCGAAATTGACGATATCGGCCAGCGAATCCATCTGGGCGCCGAATTTCGAGGTCGCCTTCAGCATGCGCGCCAGTCGCCCGTCGATGCCGTCGAGGAAGGCGGCAAGCAACACCATGACCACAGCGATCTCGAAGCGGTTCTCGAAGGCGAAGCGGATGCCGGATAGGCCGGCGCAGATGGCAAGCACGGTGACCAGGTTGGGCAGCACCATGCGCATCGGGATCTCGCGGATGCGCGGACCGCCGCTGGCATGGGCTTCGAATTTCTTGAACGGCGCGCCCAACGCTCAGGAAACCCTGACCAAGGGCGTGACCGCGGTGCCGCCGAATTCGGCAAGCACGGTCTCGCCGCCGACCGCCGTCTGGCCGACCGCGACGCGCGGCACGGCGCCCGACGGCAGGAAGACGTCGACGCGCGAGCCGAAGCGGATCAGGCCGAAACGCTCGCCTATCGCGATCGTGCCGCCGGTCTCTGCCCAGCAGACGATGCGGCGCGCGACAAGGCCGGCGATCTGCACGGCGGCAATCGTGCCGTTCGGGCTGTCGATGACCAAGCCGTTGCGCTCGTTCTCGGCGCTTGCCTTGTCGAGCTCGGCATTGAGGAATTTGCCGGGCTTGTGCTCGATGCGCGTGATCCGGCCGCGCACCGGAGCGCGGTTGATGTGGCAGGAAAACACGTTCATGAACACCGAGATGCGGGTCATCTCGCCGGAGCCCAGCCCAAGCTCGCTCGGCGGCACGGCGGGGCCGACCGCGGAAATCACGCCATCGGCCGGGCTCACCACCAGCCGGTCGTCGACCGGGGTGACGCGCTCGGGGTCACGGTAGAAATAGATGCACCATGCGGTCAGGATCAGTCCGATCCAGAACAGGACCGAGGAGAAATAGCCGAGGAACAGCGTGGCCGCGGCGAAGGCGGCGATGAAGGGGTAGCCTTCGCGATGGATCGGAACGAACGTATTCTTGACCGAGTCGAGAAGCGTCATAGGGCTTGGGCGGTCCCTGTTTCAGGTTGCGCCTCAATAGCGGAAAGCCCCCCTCCCCGCAACGCAACAATGGGGAGGATAGGCGGGGCCTGGACGGCAGCGCCGGCAAGCCTCATTTTGCTCCTGTTGTCGGAAATCGGCTCCGTCACGCGTCCTTGGCGAGTGGACACCCAAGGAGCCCGCCAATGCCTTCGCCGAAACCGTCTGCAATGAGTGCCAAGGTCGTCACCGAAGGCCTAGCCTTCGGCGAGTCGCCGCGCTGGCATGACGGCCGGCTCTGGCTTTGCAACTGGGGCACCGGCGAGATCGTCGCGGTGAACGACAATGGCCGGTGCGAGGTGATGCTTATCGTGCCGGCCGTCCTGCCCTATTCGATCGACTGGTTGCCGGATGGCCGGCTTCTGGTGGTCTCGGGGCGGGAAGGCCTGCTGCTCCGGCAGGAAGCAAGCGGGACGCTCGTCACCCATGCCGATCTGAGGCATCTGTCGAAGAACCCCTGGAACGAAATCGTCGTCGATGGGCGCGGCAACATCTATGTCAATGGCGGTGGGCCGGCACCGGCGCCGGGCGAGCATTTCGGACCGGGCACGATCGTGCTGGTCGCAGCGGACGGCAGCGTGCGGCAGGTCGCCGAGGATATCGCCTTTGCCAACGGCATGGCGGTGACGCCGGACAACAAGACACTGATCGTCGCCGAATCCCACGCCAACCGATTGACCGCCTTCGACATCGCCGAAGATGGGAGCCTTTCCAACCGTCGCGTCTGGGCCGATCTCGGGAACAATTATCCCGACGGCATCTGCATCGATGCCGAGGGCTGCGTCTGGTATGCCGACGTGCCCAACCGGCACTGCGTGCGCGTGCAAGAGGGAGGCGAGAAAATCGACAGGGTCGAGGTCGATCGCGGCTGCTTTGCCTGCATGCTGGGCGGCTCCGACGGCAGGACGTTGTTCATCGCCGCCGCCGAATGGCGTGGGTTCGAAAACATGGTGAGCGACGCCCGCACCGGCCAGGTGCTGAGCGCCGCTGTTTCGGTGCCCGGAGCCGGGTGGCCTTCCTATAGTTCGGGCACGCGCCGATAGTTGGCTATGTCGGCCTTGACGCCGAGGCGGGCGATGGTTTCCTGCGCGCTGAAGGCGATGCGCTCATGTGCGGCCTTGACGATCGGCACCACCTTGTCGACGGCGGCCTGGCTTTCCCACTCGACCACGGTGACGAAGTTGAACTCGCCGGGGCCGGAGAACTGTTCGAGCAGGAAGTCCTGCACAAAACCCTCCTGCTGGCGCAGCAATTCATGCGTCATCCTGGCCTTGCTGAGGATTTCGTCGCGCGCTTGCGCCGGCACGACGAATTTGTCGACGCGGAAGACGCTGCCGGTGCGTTGATTGTTGGTGCTCATTTCGATCTGTCTCCACTCTTGTACGAGTTGCTTCGCAGGGGCTCAGAGACGGTTTGCAAGCTCAAGATAGGTTGAGGTCAAGGGGATTTTGCGCCTTTCCCTTCTCCCCTTGTGGGAGAAGGTGGATCGGCGCGAAGCGCCGAGACGGATGAGGGGTGCTCCAAGGAACGAGGCGAGAAAAGAATAGATGCTTCAAGCGCTTAGTCTTGTCGTGCGGCGATCCTTCCAACACCCCTCATCCGACCTCGCTTCGCGAGGCCACCTTCTCCCACAAGGGGAGAAGGGGAACAGGCGCTAGCTCACCTCCGACGTCCTTCTCCTCACAATCACCCCAAGCTCGTCGCCCTCGCGCGCGATGCGCAGGCGCTCTTCGGCTTCGGTTGCCTCGCGCTGGCGGTCCCACATCGAGGCGTAGAGGCCGTGCTTGGCAAGCAGCGCCGCATGGGTGCCGCGCTCGGCGATCTGGCCGTCCTTCAGCACGATGATCTCGTCGGCCGAAATCACCGTGGACAGCCGGTGGGCAATCACGATCGTGGTGCGGCCCTTGCTGACCAGGTCGAGGGCTGCCTGGATCTCCTGCTCGGTCTGGGTGTCCAGCGCCGAGGTCGCCTCGTCCAGCATCAGGATCGGCGGCGCCTTGAGGATGGTGCGGGCGATCGCCACGCGCTGCTTCTCGCCGCCCGACAATTTCAGCCCGCGCTCACCGACCATCGACTTGTAGCCCTCGGGCAGCTTCTGGATGAACGGGCCGATCTGGGCGAGCTCGGCCGCCTTGCGCACCTCCTCCTCGCCGGCGCCGACACGACCGTAGCGTATGTTGTAGGCGATGGTGTCGTTGAACAGCACGGTGTCCTGCGGCACCATGCCGAGCACCGCGCGCAGGCTCTCCTGCGTGACGTCGCGGATGTCTTGGCCGTCGATCAGCACCTGGCCGCCCTGAACGTCGTAGAAACGGAACAGCAGCCGGGAGATGGTCGACTTGCCGGCGCCAGACGGGCCGACGATCGCCACCGTCTTGCCGGCAGGCACCTCGAAGGAGACGCCTTTCAGGATCTTGCGGCTGGGATCATAGGAGAAATGGACGTCGCGGAATTCGACCTTGCCGGGCCCGACCTTCAACGGCCTGGCATCCGGCTTGTCGACGATCTCCTGGGGCACGTCGAGCAGGTCGAACATATGCTCGATATCGGTCAACCCTTGCCTTATTTCGCGGTAGATGAAGCCGATGAAGTTGAGTGGCACCGAAAGCTGGATCAGCATGGCGTTGATGAAGACGAAATCGCCAACCGTCTGCCTGCCGGCCTGCACCTCCAGCGCCGACATGCACATGACGATGACCGTGCCGAGGCCGAAGATGAGGCCCTGGCCGAAATTCAGCCAGCCGAGCGATGTCCAGGTTTTCGTCGCGGCGAGCTCGTAGCGTGCCATCGAGCGGTCGAAGCGCTCGGCCTCCATGCGCTCGTTGGTGAAATATTTGACCGTCTCGAAGTTGAGCAGCGAGTCGATCGCCTTGGTGTTGGCGTCAGTGTCGCTGTCGTTCATGTCGCGGCGGATCGAGATGCGCCAGTCGCTCGCCTTGACGGTGAACCAGACATAGAGGCTGACGGTGACGGCGACCACGGCGACGTATCTCCAGCCATAGGTGAAGGCAAATATGCCGGCCGTGAGCGCGAATTCGAGGATGGTCGGCGCCGTGTTCAGCATGATGAAGCGCACGATCGTCTCGATGCCCTTGGTGCCGCGCTCGATGATGCGCGACAGGCCGCCGGTGCGGCGCTCTAGATGGAAGCGCAGCGACAGCTGATGCATGTGGACGAAGGTGCGGAAGGCGAGCTGGCGCACCGCATACTGGCCGACACGGGCGAACAGCGCGTCGCGCAGCTGGTTGAAGCCGAGCTGGATCAGGCGCAGCACGTTATAGGCGATGACCAGCGCCACCGGCGCCAGCAGGAAGGATGGCAGCGGCGGCGGTGTTTTCGAGCCATGGGCCAGCGCATCGGTCGCCCATTTGAAGAAATAGGGGCCGGCGACCAATGTGATCTTGGCGACGACCAGAAGCAGCGTCGCCCAGGTGACGCGGGCTCTGAGATCGGCGCGGTCGGCCGGCCACATATAGGGCCACAGATTGCGCAAAGTGGTGAGGGTGCCGGCTTCGGCGGATACTGTCTTTTCGGCCACTAGTCTTGCCTTATGGGTGAGAGGCTGGGGCAGCAGGAGTTGACGAGCTGGGTGAGCGAAGCGGAGACGCCCGCAAGCGCGGCGTGGTCGACCGCGTAGCGCGAGCGCTGGCGGTCGGCCTCGAAACGGACGAGCCCGGCCTCGACCAGGATCTTCAGATGCTGCGAAACGGTCGACTGCGCGAGATCGAGGTGATCGACCACCTCACGGCAGGAACAGCAGCGGCTGGCCGAGAGATGTTTCAGGATCTCGATGCGCGCCGGATGCGACAGCGCCGCCAGCCGCGCGGCAATGGCGCGGTTTTCGGTGCAGCGGGTCTCGGGGGATTCGGACATCGTTCATCGGCGATAGACGATGAACGGTGAGAGGGCAAGCTAGGCGCATGGGTAGATTTGTTGAAGGAGATCGCAGCCCTCTCGTTCGTCATTCTAGGGCGTAGCGACGCGAAGCGTCGCGTAGACCCTAGAATCCATGCCGGGACGCGCGCGCGAGATGCCGCGATCGAGAATGGAACTCCGTAGGATGCCTGAAAAAGACAGGTCTGCACCGTGGCATCGCCTTTATGTCACGGCATGGATTCTAGGGTCTGCGCGCGTCGCTTTGCTCCTTGCTCCGCCCTAGAATGACGAAGTGCCCTACTCCGTCTTCGCCGGCGCGGCTGTTATCTGCTCGCCCATGGCCTTCATGTCGGCGGCCTCGCCTTCCTTCGAAGTCGACGGCACCTTGAACACCTGGCCCGGCCAGATGCGATCGGGATCGCGGATCTGGTCCTTGTTGGCCAGATAGATCGTCGAGAAGCGCGTGCCATGGCCGTAGACGCGGCGCGAGATGCGCCAGAGCGTGTCATTGCGGCGGATGATGACGGAGCTGTCGGCATGTTCGAGCTTTGGCGCGACCGTTTCGGGCACATCGGTCGAGGGCGTCGCCTCGGCAACCTTGGCAGCGCCCCCGGCGGCCGGGGCGGGCTTGGCCGCTTCGGCCGTTGCTGTGTCGGTCGTGGTTTCGGCGGTCTTGGTCTCGGCCGGCTTGGCCTCGGCTGGCTTTGTGTTGCTTGGGGCGACGGCGGCGACCGACGCGCCGGCCTCGCGCTCGAACGGGACGGCAGCGCGGGCGACGACCTTGACGCCATCATTGTCCAGGCCGTCGACATGGATAGTGTAGCTGCCGACCGGAATGTCGCGCGTCGCTTCGATCAGGAAATGCCCGTCGGCCGAAGTCTTGGCGTCGCCGAGCAGGATGGCGTCGGCATAGGCGCGCACCTTGCGGCCGGGATCGGCCGTGCCGGCGACGAAGATCTTGCTGCCGTCGATTTCGACTGCTTCGACCGCGATCTTGGGTTCCGCCGCGGCGGCCGCAGCCGGCGCGGTCGCCTGGTCTGTGGCGGCCGGCGCGGTCGCGGCCGGCGCCGAGGCCGTGCCCGATGCCGCCGGCGCGGTCGTTGCCGGAGCTTGGGTCGCAGGCGCCGCTGCCTGATCGGTCGCCGCCGGCGCCGCCGGCTTGCTCTCAGTCTCAGGAACGGTGATCAGTTGCGAGGCCTTGCCCGGCTCCTCGACCATGGCCAGCACCTGGCCGGTCGGGCTCTGCGGCACCGACACGACGGCGGTCTGGGCCGAGGCAACGGCAATGCCGCCAACCGTCTGGCGCAGCGTGATCGTATAGTCGCCGGGCTTCAGCGGATCGTCGAGCACGATGGCGAAGGCGCCGTCGGGTCCGGACTCGGTCGAGCCGAGCACCGTGCCGCCATTCAAGATCTCGACCTTGGCGTTGGGCGCGGCGCTGCCGGCGACGACGATCGAGCCATTGCCCTCGACCCGCACGACATCGAAGGTCGGCAATGTCGGGCCGGCGGCGGGCGCCTGGGCGGCCGGCGCCATGGCGTTGTTGGCCGGCGCCATCTTATTGGCGGGCGCCATGGTGTTGGCTGGCGCCATCGTGTTCGCCGGAGCCATTGTGTTTGCCGGAGCCTGGGGCACGCGCGCCTCTGTGCCGGTGCTCGAGGATTCAGCCGGTTTCGCATCGGTCTGCGGCAGCGTCGCGACCTGCGCCGGCTTCTGGTCGTTGATGTAAGGATCGAGCGCGCCCGAGCCGTAGGCGACCGCCGCGACGGCGACAACGCCACCCGCCGCGAACAAAAACGCCTTAGAAGGATTGATCGCCATAATTCCGTATTGCCCCCTTAGCCACCTAACGCCCGGTCTAGCGTGTTTTCCCGAGTCCGACAAGAAAAAGCCCGTCCGCGGGCTTGACCCGGCCGACCGTCCCCATCACCAATCATCGCCATGAACACGATTCGATCCGTCTGCGTCTATTGCGGCTCGTCTCCGGGCCGCGACGAGGCCTATATCAAGGCCGGCCACACACTTGGCCGCTCGCTTGCCAAATCCGGGTTGCGCCTCATCTATGGCGGCGGCACCAAGGGCATCATGGGCGCTGTCGCCGACGGCGCGCTCAAGGCCGGCGGTAAGGTCACCGGCATCATCCCGCGCTTCCTGATCAACAAGGAGGCGACCGAAACCGCGCTCGACAAGCTCGACGAACTCTTGATCACCGACAACATGCACGAGCGCAAGCATAGCATGTTCGAGAAATCCGACGCCTTTGTGGCGCTGCCGGGCGGCATCGGCACGGTGGAGGAGATCGTCGAGATCATGACCTGGGCGCAGCTCGGCCACCACCGCAAGCCGATCGTCTTTGCCAACGTCAAAGGTTTCTGGGACCCGATGCTGACACTGATCGAGCATATGTCCGAGGAAGGCTTCATCCACACCGCGCATAAGGTGAAGCCACTGGTGGTTGACGACCCGGAAGCGATCGTCGCCGCCATCATGGTGGCCGGCTCGTCGGTCGACGCGCCGACTGAAGGGGTGCAGTCGGTGATCGACAAGATGTAGATCTAGGGGAGTAAGGGAATAGGGGAGTAAGGGAGTATGTTAGGTTGCCGCAAAACGGCACCCCGGAAGTGACTCCCCTACTCCCCTACTCCCCTACTCCCCTACTTACCGCCTTCCTCAAATCCGCAATCGCCACCCTCCGATCATTGCGCCGCCAAGCAAGGTGGATCTCAACGCTGCGCTTGAACCAGAACAGGTCCCGGAAGACGATGCCGGGAGGCGCGGTCGAGCGCAGGCTTTCCTGTACCGTCGCCAGGCCCAGCCCGGCGCTGACAAGGCCAAGCGAAGTCAAAGGATCGGCCGTCTCATAGGCGATATCGGGCATGAAGCCGGATTCGGCGCAGGCCGCCAGGAACTGCGCGCGGTTGGTGTCGCCGGGCTGGCGCACGACTGTGATCCAAACGCGGCCGTCGAGATGGCCGGGCGCGATGTCGGCGACAGCGGCGAGCGTATCGCCTTCCGGTATTGCCAGCACCAGCGGTTCGCGCCGCACCAATATGCTCTCGATATCGGGATCGCCCCCAGGCGCCGGCGCATAGACGAAACCGAGGTCGAGGACGCGCTGCCTCAGATCTTCGAATTGCGCCGCCGTCCGCCGGCTGCGCAACTGCAGATGAAAATCCGGCCGCGCGCGGCGGAAATCCCGCAGCATGTCCGCGACCAATCCGGAATGCACCGCGCCCTCCACATAGCCGATGGCCAAGCTGCCTGTGGCGCCGCTGGCAAGGTTGCGGCCGAGCTCTTCCAGCCGCGCGGCATTCGCAAGCAGCGCTCGGGCTTCGGCAAGAAAGGCCCTGCCCTCGGCATTGAGGTGGACACGCTGCTTCGCCCGTTCGAACAAGGCGACACCGAGCTGTTCCTCGAGCTGGATGATCTGCCGGCTCAAGGGCGACTGCGAGATGTGCAACTGCTCGGCGGCACGGCCGACATTGCCGGCCTCAGCCACGGCCACGAAATATCTGATCTGGCGCAGGTCGAGCATTTTTGCCCCCCAACTCAAGTCCTCAAAGGTCTTGATTTTAGCCTAATCAGTCTTGGACAGTCTGACCAGTGGGCGCGATATCTCCCGGCATCAACCGGCCACCAAGGAGATCGCCATGCAGTTCTTTGCCCTGCTCACCCGCAACACCCAGAAGTTCGGCGACGCCGATTTCGCGCCGCTGCTGCCGCCCGAGTCCGAGCAGCGCAAGACGCTCTATGTCCAAGGCGCCGTGCGGCAGATCTGGAACCGCGGCGACGTTCCCGGCAGCGGCATGATGTTCGAGGCGGCCGACGAGAAGGAAGTGCGCGGCCATCTCGCCACGCTGCCGCTGATCGAGGCCGGCATGATGGACATCACGGCCATCGTGCCGCTCAACCCTTATCCGGGTTTCGGACCGAAGCGGTGAACCTCGGTTGATCGAGGCTGCCGTGTCTGCGACAGCCTCAAAACGGCCAGCCTTGGTTTCGTCGAAATCCATACGATCAACGGTATGGCGACCAGCAGCGCCAACTCCAGTCCGGCCCTTCTAGCTTTGCCGGCATTTTGCAGTTGCACCTGTCGCCACACCCGAAAGCCCGCGACAGGAACAAGCACGACGTAGACGACACCCAGTGCCCAATAGAGGACCGTGTCGGTCACCGGAATGCCCGCAAGTTTCAACACGCCGCCAATCAGGATCATCGGCACCGCGGCGGCGAGACCTGCCACCAGCCAGCCGGCAAAGCCGATCAGGATGCCCGGAAAAGGCGTCGCCGACAGCGCGACAAGCACTGCCAAAAAGATGAGCGAAGCGATAAAAGCGCGCTGGCCCACGGCCGCATTTTCCAATCGAATACAGCCGGAAGTACCAGGTCGGCCTTAATTGCAAGTAACGGCTGTCGGTACCTTCGTAGCAGCGCCTAACCGCGACCGAAAAGACGACTGAAAAGCCCCGGGCGCGCGCCGCTGTAGCGCTCGGGCAGAGGGCGGGTGAGCAGGAACTGTTCGTGGCCTTCGACGGTCTCGGTACCGCGGTAGCTGCATTGCAGCGACCTTGCCAGCGGAACGATTTCCTTCAGCACGGAGCCGAAACCCTCGCCGTCGATCGGCACCTCCTTCGCCATCCTTAGCTCACACGAGACTATCTCCAGACTCAAGAAGCGGTAGCCGCGCTTTTCAAGTTCGGCGCGCAGCTTCGCCAGGAAGGCTCGGCGCCCCAGAACTCGAAGCGTGTCGGCCGGATGCGGGCATCCGCGGCGATTTCCAGCCGGAGGTCGCCTATCGCCTCGGCGGGAAGGATGAGCGGCGCCAGCGCGGCAAGCGACTGCTGTTCCAGCGTGAGCGGAAAGGCCAGCGCCTCGGCGGCCTTGCCAGCTATCCGTTCGAAACCGGAGATGTCTTCGGTGGTAAAATAGAAATCGCGGCCGCCCGCGCCATGCTGTTCGGCGATATAACAGGCTGGGCAGTTTGCGGCAGCAAGATCCTGGCAAAGCTTTTCGAGGAAAGCGTAGCTTCGCTGCGATCCCTTGGGCGTCAGCAGAGCGTCTCGCGCCGTCAACTCGTCTGGGCGCGGCGCGAGCTTCAGGCGCAAGATCGGCAGCGAGGCGGCGGCCCGCAGCAGCGCCATGTTCACCCGCGTATGGATGAAGAGCTCGCCGCCATCGGGGCGGTAGCGTACCAGCGCGCGATGCGGTTCGGCCTCGCGGATGACCTCTTCCGTCTCATCGTTCGAGACCTGTTCGCCGGTGACCGGAAATTGAAGCAAAGTCATGCGATCGCCCCAAATCGCGTTGATCGAGCCATCCTGCCAGTTTGTTGCGACCCAGCCTAGATGCCTCACGGCCAGGCGTCCTGCATCGCGTTCACCGACAGCCACGCCATCGCGGGCAGCGCGACGAGCAGCGCCAGCCGCATCCCCGCGGATCGCGCTTGGTCCGGCTCGTGACGCTGAAGCCGGCGCCAGATCTGGAATGCCGCGGCGAGAATGAGCAGCGCATAAAAGCCGGCGAGCACCCACAGGGCTGTCTGGCCGGATATCGCAATCCCGTTTTTCTCGAGCACCTTGCCGATCAGCATCACCGGCCCGGCGACGAAGAAGGCAATGGCAATGCCGAACAGGAAGCCGATCATGGCGCCCAGGAACGATGTGGCCGATAGTGCCACAAGCACCGCCATCAGGATAAGCAGAGTGATGAACGCGCGCTGGCTCATGGCCGCACTCCCCGATCGAATGCCCCGGAATCTATCAGTCTGGCCTTAATTGCGCGTAACAGTTGGAATCCTTGCCAGCGCGGTCGGACGGGCCTCCCTTGCCGGCAACGGAACCGTCGCTATTGTCGGCGGCTATCCGAAACAGAGGCGAAAACTTCCATGAAACTTGGCTTTGTCGGCACGGGCGCGTTGAGCTCGGCCATTGTCGCCGGGCTGAAATCGCTGCCGGGGAAGACGACGCCGGTGGTGGTCTCGCCGCGCAACGAGGCGATCGCCGCCAAGCTTGCCGCGCGTTATCCGGACGTGCGCATCGCTACCGACAACCAGGCCGTGCTCGACGACTGCGACACCGTGATGCTGGCGGTGCGGCCGCAGATCGCGCGCGAGGTGCTGAAGGAACTGCGGTTCCGGCCGGACCATCACGTCGTCAGCCTGATCGCCACCGTGTCGCGCGAGGAGATCGCCGCGCTTGTCGCGCCAGCGGCACAGGTGACGAAAGCCCTGCCCATGCCGATGATCGCCCGGCTGCAGGGCGCGACGATCATCTGCCCGCCGGACCCGATGGCGGCGGCGTTCTTCGGCAGGCTGGGCGGGGTGATCGAGGTCGAGGACCAAAGCGAGTTCGATGCGCTGAGCGTCGTCACCGCGACCTATGCCAGCTATTTCAAATATCTCGACACGATCCACGCCTGGGTGCGCAGCCAGGGTGTTTCGGGCGGCAGGGCACGCGACTACATCACCAGCATCTTCAAGGCGCTGGCCAATGCGCCGGATACGGCGCCGGACGAAGATTTCATGCATCTTGCGCAGGACTATGCGACGCGCGGCGGCATCAACGAGCAGGTGCTGCGCGAGCTGACCGAGCGCGGAACATTCGATGCCTTCGCGGACAGCCTAGAGCGGGTTCATCGGCGCATTGCGGGGAAGTAGCCGGAGGACCCAAGCGGCGATTGCCGATCACTCAGCCGGCAGCATCCGCGGCGACGGCCTCGGCGCGCTGAGCCGGTCGCCAAGCCCGACCGCTCGAACAACGCCAACTCTGCCGCGGCTTGTCATCGCGCATGCGCTTCTCCACGATTGCGGCACACGGCTCCCAAGAACCGTTAGGATCATGAGATGAGTGACACTATCCCCGCCATCGACATCGCGCCGCTGTTCGGCCCGACTTCGCCCGCACGCGACGAGGCCGACCGCCAGATCTTCACTGCTGCCTGCGGCATCGGCTTCATGACCGCGCGCGGCTTTCCGGGCGCGGAGCTTCTGACGCGCGAGCGGCGCGGCGAGCTCCTGAAGATCTTCGATTTGCCCGATGCGGAAAAGCGGAAGCTGCTGCGCTGGAATTTCGACCCGTCGAAATCGAACTATTATCGCGGCTGGTTCCCGCTGCAGCCGACCGCGGTGTCCTACAAGGAAGGCATCGACATGGGGCCGGACATCGCCCATGCCGACGCCGGGTTCGCGCCCGACGATCCGCTGCTCGAGCGCACGCCGCTTCCCGCCGAGGCCGATGTTCCAGGATGGAAGGCGGCCGCCGCGCATTACTACCGCTCGATGGAGAAGGTCGGCGCGGCGCTGATGGGCTCGATCGCGCGCAGCCTCTGGCTTGAGGACGGTATTTTCGACGGCCATTTCCGGGGCGGCATCTCGACGCTCAGGCTGATCCGCTATCCGCTGCGCAGCGAGGACGGCGCGGTCGACCTGTCGAAGCCTGAATATTGGGTCATGCACAAGGGCGAGCGGCGGCTGGTCATCGGCCGTGAGCATGCCGATTCCGGCTTCGTGACACTTTTAGCGCAGGACGGCGTCGAAGGCCTGCAGGCCAGGAGCCATGCCGGCGAATGGATCGACGTGCCGCCCGCCGACGGCTCGCTGGCGGTGAATTTCGGCCAGCTGCTGGAACGCTGGACGGGCGGCGTGGTGCAGGCGACGCGCCACCGGGTGATCGCGCCGAAGACGGCGCGTTACTCCATTCCCTTCTTCTATGAGCCGCGCGTTGACGCCGAGATCGCGCCGCTGCCGATCAAAGGCGCCAGCGACTTCGCGCCGTTCCTCTATGGCGATTACCTGTGGGAGTCGGCGACCAACTTCGTCGAGATGGCCGGCGTCAAGACTTTGCGCAAGCCAAGGCGGCCGGCCGCCGCCTGAATGCCAATGCCTGCCGAGAGCGCGGCAGAAGCTCGATGATGAAATGGCGCGGGGTGGCACTGGCGCGCAACCAGCCCAGCACCGAAGGGTGGAGGAAATTCCAGTTCTTCAGCGGGCGGATGCGCGACCCGCGCCGGGGGCGGGTGAGCAGCAGGCCCTTGGCCGACAGGATCTTCACCGCTTCGCGCGCGGCACTTCGGCTGGCGCCGAAGCGGGCGCAGATCTCTTCCTCGCCAAGCAGCGTCGCGCCGGGCGGAAACAGCCCGCCGAGTATCTCGCCGCCGAGACTGTTTGTTATGTCATCCGTCACCGATGAGGTCTGGTTGCCCCGCCATTTGTCCCGGCCCATTCGAGTCTGCCGCCGAGTGTTACACGTGCGGGATCGATACCGCACCGACTAATTACCAGGGCGGCACGGCTCGCTTGTTAATCCGATTTATCAGATGAATCGGTTGAATGGAGCCGGGCTTTGCTGCTAGCTGTGCGAGGAAGAATTCCGGCGCCCCTGCTCAGCAGCACTTTGCCGCTCGCCGAGGCCCGCAAGGTCGAGCTGGCCAGCGACAAATCGAAATCGATGAAGGTGCAAATTGCGCTCGACTGATTATCTCGGCCGTCTCTTCGGCCTTGAAGGCCGGCATGCCTTCGTCACCGGCGCCAGTCGCGGGCTGGGCCTCGCCTTCGCGGAGGCGCTGGCTGCCGCGGGCGCACGCGTCACCATCGGTGGCCGCAAGGCCGACGAGTTGAAGGCCGCCGGCGACCGTTTGCGCGCCGAGGGCTACACGGTAGCGGAGTCATTGATCGACGTGACCGACACGCAGTCGGTCGACGCGGCGATCGCCGCTTCGGAAGCCGGCACCGGGCCGATCGACATCCTGGTCAACAATGCCGGCATCCAGCGCCGCGCGCCGCTCGAGACCTTTTCCGACGCCGACTGGGACGCGCTGATGGCGACCAATCTCGACGGCGTGTTCAAGGTGAGCCGGGCGACGGTCAAAGGGATGATTGCGCGCGGCAACGGCGTGATCATCAACGTGTCGTCGGTGCAGAGCGCGCTCGCCCGGCCCTCGATCGCGCCTTACGCGGCAAGCAAGGGCGCCATCACCATGCTGACCAAATCGATGGCCGGCGAATGGGGCCAGCATGGCGTGCGCGTCAACGCGATCGCGCCCGGCTATTTCAAGACCGAGCTGAATGCAGCATTGGTTGCCGACGAGAAATTCTCGACTTGGCTGACCGGCCGCACGCCGATGCGGCGCTGGGGCGACGTCGAAGAGTTGGCGGGCGCGGCGGTGTTCCTGGCGTCGGATGCGGCAAGCTTCGTGACGGGGCAGACGCTGCTGGTGGATGGCGGGATTACCAGCGTGTTGTAGAGGCCGCCCTCACATCACGCGGACCCGCGCCTCAAGCCGGCGGGCTCGTCTCCCCCACTGACAGATGCTGCTCGACGGGCGGATCAATCTCGGTGTCCTTCGCGAACCCGGCCAGCACCCTGTCCATCGACAGCCTACCCGAACCGGCGAGCGCCAGGATGAACATGCCGCCGGCAATGGCGAGGTCCTTCTCGAAATGCAGCAATTCGCTCTGGCTGGCAAAGTTGGTGTGGAAGAGGCCGGCCGTCATCAGGCAGAACAGGCCAAGGCCGATCGCGCCCAACCGCGCCAGGATGCCGAGCGCCAGCGACAGGCCGGCGCCAAGCTGCAACGCGATGGTGGCGAGAAGCAGCGGCGTGCCGACGCCGAGCGCGGCCATCGCCTTCTCAGCGCCCTCGAAATGGGTCGCCAGCTGCAGACCCTCATGCACGAAGATCAGCGACAGCAGCAGCCGGCCGGCAAGCAGGACGACGTCGCTGGCGTGAAGTTTTTCGGCAAGTTCGAACGGTGTCATGGTCTCCTCCAGTCTTTGGAAACAGGCAGTTTGGAAAATGGGCGGTCGCCCGCGACCACGCAGGTGCGCTTGAGGTTGAAAGGCCGGAGCCGACGCGAGGGAGAGGAACGCCGGCTCCGGTTTTCGGGCGCTACCGCCGTGGCGCCCAAAAGGTCGAGGCTTATGGGGGTGAGGTCAGTGCCAGGCCCCCTCTCCGGCCGCTTCGTGGCCACCTCTCCCCCACCTTGTGGGGGCGAGGAAAAGCGTCCTCTACTTCGTCACCTTGGTGTCGATCGCCTGCTTGAGGTCGGCAAGCTCCTCGCAGCCGGCAGGGCAGAGCTTTTGCAGCGAGGCGAGCTGCTCGCTGGCCTTGGCCATGTCGCCGGTCTCGACATAGAGCTCGCCCAGATATTCATGCGCCGCCTTGTGGTCGGGCTGAAGCTCCAGCGCCTTGGTGTAGTAGGTGAGCGAGGTCTGGTAGTCGCCGGTCTTGCGCAGCGTGAAGCCGAGCAGGTTGTAGACGTCGGCCTGCTGGGTGTCCTGCGCGAGGTCGCGCAGGTCGGCCAGCGCGCTTTGATAGTCCTTGGCCTCGATCTTGGCCTTCACCGCCGTCAGGTCCGGCGCGTCGGCGCCTTCGATGTCGTCCACGGCATAGGCCGGAACGGCGATGGCGATCGGGGCCGCCGTCAAGACCGCAATGGCACCGAGCACCGCGAAAAGTGCGTGTTTCATTGTAGTTGTCGCTTTCTGTTCAGGATCGGATTCAGATCAGATCTGGGTTGGGGTGAAGGCATAGGCATTGCCGTCCTTGACGAAGCTGCCAGTGCCGGGGAACGGGAAGTGGGAGCCGCAGATGCGGACATTGTCGGCAATCACCTGGTCGACGATCTTGTGGCGCGTGGCGATCGCCATCGGCCCGTCCTGATCGTAGGCGCCCTGCCATTCGGGATGCGGGGCGAGCAGCGCCGGCACGTACATGGTGTCGGCCGAGACGAGGAACTGCTCGGGGCCGGCATCGACATGGTAGACGGAATGGCCGGGCGTGTGGCCGGGCGCCGCCATGATGCGGATGCCGGGCACCACTTCAGTGCCGTCGTCGACCAGCTTCCAGTTCTTCCATTTCGGGAAGTTCTCGGCGATGCGCTTGCCCGCGGGCTTGCGACCCTCGGGCAGCTTGGCCAGCCGGCTCGGATCGGTCCACCAATTATACTCGGTGGCGTTGACGATCAGCTCGGCATTCGGGAACACCGGATCGTTGGTGCCCTTTTCCATCAGGCCCCAGACATGGTCCGGATGGAAATGCGAGATCAGAACAGTGTCGATCGCCTTGTAGTCGATGCCGGCCGCCTTCATGTTGGCCGGCAGATGCGTGGCGTTGGCCTGCCATTGGCCGACGCCGGAGCCGGCGTCCATCATGATGGTGCGGCCGTTCATCTTGAGCACCACGACGGTGAGCGGGATCGGCATGAACTCCGTGGTCAGCCCCGCCTTGGCGAGTGCCGCCTTGGTGTCGTCGACCGACACGTCCTTGATGAAGGCCGGGTCGTGCGGCTTGCGCCAGATGCCGTCATAGACCGCGGTGACCTCGAGCGAGCCGACCTTGTATTTGTAGAAGCCGACCAGCGGCTCGACCGGGATTTCGGCGTAAGCCGCGGGCGCGAATTCCAGCTTGCCGGCAATGCCGAAGGCGGCAGCGGCGGCGGCGGATCCCAGCACCATGCGACGCGTCATGTTGAACATCGGAAATCTCCTCTAATGGCTGCGGGTTGTTTCAGGTTTCAGGCGGTAGTCCATTGGTTTGCCGCATATCGTTGTCCCAAAACCGCTGCGCACTTTTGGGCGACATGCAGGGATGGCGGAGGGCCCGGTGCTGCCCTCCGCCCGACTGCGGAAACCGGCGCCGACCGGCCCGACTGAAGACCGACCGGCGCCGAGGAGATCAGGACTTCTGGTTTCCGACCCCGCGAGGCGTGCCTTCCCCGCCGCGATCAGAACCCTTCGCCCCGAGCTCCGGAGCGAGGACCTTCGGTCCCGGCTGGGATCAGAACCTGCGGTTCTGACTCCGGGCGAGGACCTTTCGGTCCCGCCGGCTTAGTGACCCCAAATGCCCTGGCCGGGCTCTTCCGCAGCAATCCTGGCCGCCGGCTTCATGGCGTGGCGGGCCATTTCGGGTCTCGCGATGGACCCGGTGGTGGTGGTGTCGACGGCGGCAGCCTGCTGGCCGCCATTCGTCCAGGAGAAGTGGTCGCTGCCAGCAAAGGCGCTGCCGGTGGCAACCAGGATGGCGACTGCGGCAAAGGCGGTTCTGTTCATTTGCGTATTCCTTCGGGTTGGTTGATGCGTGCCTTGGGAGGATGGCCTCGCTACAGCCAAGACCCGGAAGGCCCGGGCTTTATTCCCGAGGGCGGAAAGAATTCTTTTTGGAGGCAACGGAAGATCGCGATTTTTGCGCGATGAACGGCCCGGTTAGCCGGCGTTAATCATGGCTTGAGTTTGTTGGCTCAAGGCAAGCCTCCAGGCCGCGAATGGCGCAACTTGAGGCGGGCATGGAAGTTCTAATTTAAGCACTTTCCTTTAACTCCGATCGCTAACGCGTCGTCCTCCGATCGACGGAGCGTCGCCCAGGAAAGCTATTCGGGTTGAATTGACCGCGACAAATTTCAACATCGGTCGTATCAGGCAGGCCGTTTTCTCTTCCGCCAACGTGCCGGCGGCGATTGCCTTCGTCGTGCTCATGATCTGCGCGATCTTCGTCGACCAGCAGAACAAAACGGTTTCCGATCAACTCACGCGCGCCGACGTCCTCTACAAGGTCAACATCATCCGCGCCAAGCTGGAAGGAAACATCAACGGCAATCTCCAGCTGGTTCAGGGCCTCGTCTCGGCCATCGTCACCGAGCCCTATATGGGGCAGCAGAGATTTGCCTCCCTCGCTGCCAATCTCTTCAAGCAGAAATCGCAGCTGCGCAACATTGGCGGCGCGCCGGATCTCGTCATTTCGCTGATGTATCCGATGGAGGGCAACGAGAAGGCGATCGGGCTCGACTACCGCAAGAACGAGGCGCAACGCTTGGCGGCGCTTAGGGCGCGCGACCAGCGCATATCGGTGCTTGCGGGTCCCGTCGACCTCAGGCAGGGCGGGCGCGCCTTCATCGGCCGGATCCCTGTCTTCGTGCCGACCGCGGGGGGCGGCGATCGCTTCTGGGGCCTTGTCTCGGCGGCTATCGACATCGATCGGCTCTACGCCGCAAGCGGCCTCACCGATCCCGCTCTCGACATAGATGTGGCGCTTACCGGAAAGGATGCGCTTGGCGGTGGTGGCCAGCGCTTCTTCGGTGGCGCCGACATCGTCAAGAACAATCCGGTGACGGCAGAAGTGCAGCTGCCCTTCGGTTCCTGGCAGATATCGGCTATCCCCAAGGGCGGTTGGCCGACCGTGCCGAAGAACGAGCGGGTCTTGCAGGCGCTCATGGCGCTCGCCGCCGTGCTGGTGGTGCTGCCCATCCTGGTGGCCGGACGGCTGTTCGGCGAAAGGCAGAAAAACTATGCCGAATTGAGGCGCCTGTCCGGGAGGCTGGAACTGGCTCTGGAGGCTTCGGGCATCGGCGTGTGGGAGCAAGACCTCATCACCGACGAGCTGCTGTGGGACGATCGCGTCAATGAGATCTACAGCAAGCCCGCCGACGGGAAACCGCGCGGCTATGATGACTGGGCACTGGCGATCCACCCCGAGGATATCGCGCGGGCACAGCGCGAGTTCGACCTTGCCGTGGCTGCAAAAGGTCCCTACTCGTCGCAGTATCGACTGCTTCGCCCAGACGGCACCGTCCGCCATGTGCGCGCGCGTGCAAGCTACTTCCAGGACAGCGACGGCACGCCGAAGATGGTCGGGGCCGAATGGGACGTGACCAGCGACGTTCTGCTCAACGAGAATCTGGTGCGTGAACGGCAATTGTCGGAATCGAAGAATGCCGAACTCAAGACCGCCAAGGCGCGCATCGAGCATGTTGCGCTGCACGATTCATTAACAGGCCTGCCCAATCGCCGTTACCTCGACGAGATGCTGGCCAATTCGCCCGAGGATCGCACTGCGCTGCTGCATCTCGACCTCGACCGCTTCAAGCACATCAACGACACGCTCGGCCATGCGGCGGGCGACGCCATGCTCATGCATGCCTCGAAGGTCATCAAAGCCAACGTCCGGGTAGGCGACTTCGTGGCGCGCATCGGCGGAGACGAGTTCGTTGTGGTGTGCCAGGGGCGCGATGACAATGAACTCGCCGCGCTAGCGGACCGTATCATCGAAGAAATGCGCCAGCCCGTCGACTATAAAGGCCACCAATGCCGGTTCGGAGTCAGCATCGGGATTGCCGCGCTTAGCGGCGTCGATGCAAAGCAGCTGCTGGTCAACGCCGATCTCGCGCTCTATCGAGCCAAGAGCCGCGGTCGCAATCGTTCTGAGTTCTTCAACGAAGAGCTGCAGAGCGAGATCGTCAGGACCAAGCAGACCGCGGACGAGATCCTGGGCGGGCTGGAGCGCAACGAATTCATCGCTTACTATCAACCACAGTTCGATGCGAAGACCCTCGAGATCGTGGGCGTCGAGGCGCTGGCTCGCTGGCGCCATCCACGACGCGGCATCCTCGCCCCCGACATCTTCCTCAAAGTGGCCGAGGAATTGAATGTGGTCTCGCTGATCGACCGCACGATCCTCGAACAAACGCTGCAGAATTTCCAGCGCTGGTCGCGCGACGGTCTCAACATCCCGCGCTTTTCCGTCAACGTCTCGGCACGAAGGCTGGAGGACAAAGACCTGATCAACGGCCTGCGCAAGCTGCCGATCAAGGAGGGAACCGTCTCATTCGAGCTCGTGGAATCGATTTTCCTGGACGAAAATGACGAGCTTGTCGCCTGGAACATCGAGCACATCAAGGAACTCGGGATCGACATCGAGATCGACGATTTCGGCACGGGCCATGCATCCGTCGTCAGCCTGCTCAAACTGCAACCGAGCCGTCTCAAGATCGACCGGCAGCTCGTCACGCCGATAACCGGCTCGGCGGCGCAGCGGCGGCTGGTGTCGTCAATCATCGAGATCGGCAAATCGCTCGGCATCGGCGTCGTGGCGGAAGGCGTCGAGACGATGGAACATGCGCGCATCCTGAAGGACCTCGGCTGCGACATCCTGCAAGGCTACGCATTCGGGCGCCCGATGGACGCAAAATCCTTCAGGACCTTCGCCATATCGCGCAAATGGCTGGCCACGGCATAGCGGACGATGCGAGCCGCCGTTGACAGCACCGCCGCCGGCCGCGCGGGTTGTCCAGCAACGATAGGACAGCCTTGTCGAGAGTGACAGCAGCTCTAGTCATCGAACTGTCACACCAGGCGGCAACCTCCATGGTAGGTTTGCCGTGGCCGCCCCCGCGACCCCGACCGCATCAAGAGCCGGCGAACCCGCCATGAACATCGCCCTCTCCGCCGAAGGGACCGACCTCTCGCCCTATTTGCCGGACGAGCACGGGCTGTTCTTCGTCTACCATTTCAAGGCCGACGGTAGCCGCACCAAGGATCCCGCCGAGGCGCATTGGAGCTGGCGCAGCTACCAGATCACCGACATGCGCGCCCGCCAGGAGATCGGCGCCGAGCAGGCCCTGCCGGCGCCGGTGCGCGATGCCTTCCTGTCACCCAGCCATGGCTGCCAGATCGATTTCGAGGACGACTTCCTCTATGGCGACCTGCCCGACCTCAGGCACGATTTCGCCGAGGCGCGCGGGCTCACGCATTTCCGCTTCGCCTTCAACGACAGGATGCTGATCGGCGCCCGCAAGCAGCCGCTGGAATCGGTCGACAAGATCCGCAAGCTGGTGGAGAGCGGCACGCGAAAATTCCGCTCGCCGGCCGAGCTGATCGAGGCGGTGATGGGCCAGTCGCTCGACGGCATGGCGGCCGAGCTCGACAAGATGGGCGACACGCTCGACGGCATCGAGGACCGCATCGTGTGCGATGCATGGCACAATGAGCGCCAGGCGCTGGTCGACGCGCGCCGGCAGCTGGTGCTGATCCACCGGCAGATGGCGACGCTCACCAGTCTCTTTCGCCATCTCGACCATTCGCATCGCAACGAACTGCCCGATCCCATCAACGACATGGCGACCCGGCTTTCGCACCGGGCGCACACGCTGCATCACGACGGCGAGCAACTGCAGGCGCGCACGCGCCTGTTGCAGGACGAGCTGATGGCCAAGCTGACCGAGCAGTCGAACCAGCTGCTCTACATTCTCTCCGTCATGACGGCGGTGCTGTTGCCGATGACCATCATCTCCGGGCTGTTCGGCATGAATGTCGGCGGATTGCCGCTGGTCGGCACGCCGCTGGGATTCTGGGTGGTGACGGCGATCTCGGTCGTGATCGCCGGCATCATCTATATGTTCGTGCGACGGCTGGGGCGGGTCTGACGCTCAAGCTGTCGCCCGCAGATCCTCAACGATGACGCCGGCGGCCTGGACTTCGGCTTCGTGGCCGGTCTCGCGCCATGTCTCGGCAAGTCCGGCCGCGTACCATTCGCGCATGGCCGGCAGGTCGAGCAGCCGCCGCGGATAGTTAGCCGCTTCGCCTTCGAAAGTCAGGCCATAGGACTGCGCCCTGAATGCAATCGGAGCAAAGAAGGCATCGACGGCACCAAAACGGTCGCCGGCCAGGAAAGGTCCGCCGAAACGCGCAAGGCCGTCGTTCCACAAATCTCCCATACGGAAGATATCGTGCTTCAGCGCGCCGGACATGGGCGAAAGCTCGACGCGCACGCCGCAGCTCATCGGGCAGTCATTGCGCATCGCGGCGAAGCTCGAATGCATCTCGGCGGCGGCCGAGCGCGCCCAGGCGCGCGCCTTCGCCTCCGCCGGCCAGACGCCCTGATGGCGTTCGGCCAGATATTCGACGATCGAGAGCGAATCCCAGACCGCCCAGCCGTCATCGACCAGGCAGGGCACCCGGCCGTTAGGCGAGAATTGTCGGTAGAGATCGAAACTCGATCCGCTCGGGAACGGCGTCAGCCGCTCCTCGAAGGGAATGTCGAGGACGCGCATCAGCAGCCATGGCCGCAGCGACCAGGACGAATAGTTCTTGTTGCCGATATGCAGAACGTACATCAGTCCCCTGCCCTGTTTGATGCAACCCTAGACGGAAAACTGTCTCGAACTTTCCCTGGAAGCTACTTTATCGCGGGCTCCGGCTGGCGGACCTCGCGGCCCATGAACATCGACCATGAATACATCGCCAGCGCCGTCCAGATCAGCGCGAAGGCTATGGCCTGGGTGGTGCCGAACGGTTCATCGAAGATCAGCACGGCGATCAGGAAGACCATGGTCGGCGCGATATATTGCATGATGCCGATGGTGGACAGGCGCAGCAGCCTGGCGCCGAAGGCAAACAGCAGCAACGGCACTGCGGTGACCGGACCGCAGCCGATCAGCAAGGCCGCGTCGGCACCCGTGCTGGAGATGAAATGATCCTGGCCGGTGGCGATCAGGTAGACGATGTAGCAGAGCGCCGGCACCGACAGCAAAAGCACTTCGAGCAGGAAGCCCTGGCTCGGGCCGATCGGCAGCGTCTTGCGGAAAAAACCGTAGGCGGCAAAGGAGAAGGCGAGCGCCAGCGATACCCATGGCAATTTGCCGGCCTCGACTGTGAGCACCGTCACCGCGATCATGGCGAGCGCCACCGCGGCGATCTGCAACTTGTCGAGCCGCTCGCCGAGCAGCACGGCGCCGACGACGACGCTGACCAGCGGGTTGATGTAATAGCCGAGCGCCGTCTCGACGGTGCGGTCGACCGCGATCGCCCAGACATAGATGCCCCAGTTGATCGAGATCAGCACTGCTGTCAGCGCCGCCATGGCAAGGCTTTTCGGCGAGCGGATCGCCGCCTTGAAGTCGGCGGTGCGGCCGGCCCAGATGAGCACCGCCGCGGCGATTGGCACCGACCAGACGACGCGGTTGGCGATCACCTCGGCAAGCGGCAGATGCGCCACCGCCTTCATGTAGAACGGCAAGAGCCCCCAAAGGAAATAGGCGCCAAGCGCCAGGAGGAAGCCGCGGCGGGCCTTGGCATCCTGATCGAGATCGGCTGTCGCAGTGACCATGGCCTAACGCTATGGCCCAGCGGAGCGCCCAAGACCATCACAAAATTATGATGGATCAACGGAGTTTTGGTGATGGTTCAAACGGGCTGCGCAAGTTCCTCGCCCCACGGAGTGGGGAGAGGTGGCCCGGCGAAGCCGGGACGGAGAGGGGTCAGCGCCGCGGCTGACAATCACCGCTTCGGGTAAGCATTCTGGTGACCAACCTCGCGCCCTCTCTTGCATCGACTCTGGCTTCGCGAAGGTCGCCCCCTCTCCGTCCCGGCTGCGCCGGGACACCTCTCCCCCACGTTGTGGGGGCGAGGAAGGGCGGCGGCCTACTCCGCCGCCACCAGTCCCGCCATCTCGCGGTTCTTCATCAACTTGTAGACGATCGAATCCATCAGCGCCTGGAAGGAGGCGTCGATGATGTTTTCCGACACGCCGACCGTCCACCAGCGGGCTCCAGTGGAATCGTGCGATTCGACGAGAACGCGGGTGATGGCCTCGGTGCCGCCGTTAAGGATACGCACCTTGAAGTCGGCGAGCTCCAGGTCGACGATCTCGCTCTGGTACTTGCCTAAATCCTTGCGCAGCGCGATGTCGAGCGCGTTGACCGGGCCGTGGCCTTCGGCCACCGACATCTTCTCCTCGCCGTCGACCTCGACCTTCACGATCGCCTCGGAGACGGTCTTCAGATTGCCGTTGGCATCGAAGCGGCGCTCGACCATGCAACGGAAAGAGGTGACGTTGAAGAACTCCGGCAGGCCGTGCAGCATCTTGCGGGCAAGCAGCTCGAAGGAGGCGTCGGCGCCCTCATAGGCATAGCCCTCAGCCTCGCGCTCCTTGACCACTGCAATCAGCGCGTCGAGCCGGTGATCGTCCTTCGGCACGTCGATGCCGCGCCGCTTCAATTCGGCGAGGAAATTAGCCTTGCCGCCCTGGTCGGAGACCATGACGCGACGGCGGTTGCCGACGGCTTCCGGCGGCACATGCTCATAGGTCGCCGGCTCCTTGGCCAAAGCCGAGGCATGGATGCCGGCCTTGGTGGCGAAGGCGGAGGAGCCGACATAGGGCGCCTGGGCTTCCGGCGCGCGGTTGAGCAATTCGTCGAAGGCGCGGGAGAGCCTGGAGATTCCGGTCAACGCCTCGGCCGAAATGCCGGTTTCGAAACGATCGGCGAAGGCGGGCTTCAGCGAAAGCGTCGGGATGATGGAGATGAGATTGGCGTTGCCGCAGCGCTCGCCGATGCCGTTCAGCGTGCCCTGGATCTGACGCACGCCGGCTTCGACGGCGGCGAGGGAATTCGCCACCGCCTGGCCGGTGTCGTCATGGGCATGGATGCCGAGATGATCGCCCGGGATGCCGCCGGCGATGACCTTTTCGACGATGGCACGTACTTCCGAAGGCTGCGTGCCGCCATTGGTGTCGCACAGTACCACCCAGCGTGCGCCGGCATCGTAGGCGGTTTTGGCGCAGGCCAGCGCGTAATCGGGATTGGCCTTGAAGCCGTCGAAGAAATGCTCGCAGTCGACCATGGCCTCCTTGGCCGAAGCGACCGCCGCCTCGACCGAGGCCTTGATCGATTCCAGATTCTCCTCGTTGGTGCAGCCGAGCGCGACGCGCACATGATAGTCCCAGCTCTTGGCAACGAAGCAGATGGCATCCGACTTCGACTGCACCAGCGCCGCCAGCCCCGGGTCGTTGGAAGCCGAGACCCCCGGCCGCTTCGTCATGCCGAAGGCGACGAATTTCGCGCTCTCAGTGCGTTTCTTCTGGAAAAACGTCGTGTCGGTCGGGTTGGCGCCCGGATAGCCGCCCTCGACATAGTCGATGCCGAAGTCGTCGAGCAGCTTGGCGATCGCGATCTTGTCCTCGACGGAAAAGTCGATGCCTGGCGTCTGCTGGCCGTCGCGAAGAGTCGTGTCGAAGAGGTAAAGGCGTTGCTTGGTCATGGCTGTAGCTCGAAAGGCTGCGATCCTTCGCCGTGGAGAGCGACGTGCATCACTATTTCCCCGCGAACCGATCGGTCGCCCGGATCAGCCGGTCCAGTATCCCGGGCTCCGAATAGGCGTGGCCTGCCCCCTCGATGAGGTGGAAATCAGCCTTCGGCCAGGCCTTGTGCAGCGCCCAGGCATATTTCGCCGGGCACGGCATGTCATAGCGGCCGTGGACGATGGTGCCGGGGATGTCCTTCAGCTTCCAGGCGTCGCGCAGCAGCTGCCCCTCCTCCAGCCAGCCGGCATGGACGAAATAATGGTTCTCGATACGGGCGAAGGCGATCGCGTAGTCGTCCTGGGCGAACGGGTCGCTGGTCTCGGGCTCGGGAAGCAGCGTGATCGTCTCGCCTTCCCAGATGCTCCAGGCACGGGCGGCCTCAACTTGAGCCTTGCGGTCGGAGCCGACCAGCCGCTTGCGATAGGCGGCCATCATGTCGCCGCGCTCGGCCTCGGGGATCGGCGCCAGGAAGCGCTCCCATTTGTCAGGGAACATCTCGGAAACGCCGAACTGATAATACCATTCGAGCTCGGCGCGGGTCAGCGTGTAGATGCCGCGCACGACGAGCTCGCTGACACGCTCGGGATGCGTCTCGGCATAGGCGAGCGCCAGCGTCGAACCCCAGGAGCCGCCGAACACCAACCATTTGTCGAAGCCGGCCATCTCGCGCAGGCGCTCGATATCGGCGACGAGGTGCCAGGTGGTGTTCGCCTCCAGCGAGGCGTTGGGTGTCGACTTGCCGCAACCGCGCTGGTCGAACAGGATGACGTCATAGAGTTTCGGGTCGAACAGGCGTCGGTGTTTCGGCGAGATGGTGCCGCCCGGGCCGCCATGCAGGAACACGGCGGGTTTGGCGCCCTTGGTGCCGCAGCGCTCCCAATAGACGGTGTGGCCGTCGCCGACGTCGAGCATGCCGGAATCGAACGGCTCGATCTCGGGGTAGAGCGTACGCAAGGAACCGCTGTGGATCATCATAGTTTCAAGCCCTGCTGCGGCCAGTTGGCCGTCTCGTGGTCGGGATGCTGGAAGGAGATGATCTGCTCCTGCCGCCGATAGAAGTCGGGGTCGTCAAGGATCGGCGCCTCGAAGATCTTTTCCACCCAGGGCAGGCGAACCGCGTAATTCACCTGGATCTGCGGCGCGAGGTCGGAGCGGTCGTCGAAAGCGCCGATGGCGATCTCCAGCGAGCCGGGCTGGCGATAGGTCAGCGGCGTGCCGCAGCGGGCGCAGAAGCCGCGGTCGATGTTGACCGAGGACTGAAAGTAGCTCGGCTCCTCATGGGTCCACTCGACGCCGTCCTTCGGCACCGTCACCAGCGCGCCGAAGAAATTGCCGAACTGTTTCTGGCACATGCGGCAATGGCAGATGGACGGGCGCCCGAGCTTGCCGTGGACGCGGAAACGTACGGCGCCGCACTGGCAGCCGCCTGTTCGAACTTGATCGGTCATGGTCTTTCCTCCGGCGGCCATTGGTCGGTGTCGTGATCGGGATGCTGATAGGAGACGAGCCCGGCCAGGTAAGGCGCGGACGCGATATCGGCCATCGTGTCCTCGGACGGCAGTTTGGGGATGGCGTCGACATAGGGAAGCTTTGCTTCGATGCCCCACTGGATGGTGGGCGCGATGCCGGTCGGATCATCGAAGGCGGCGATCGCCAGTGCTGTGCCATCCGGTGCCTCGAAAGTCAGCGGCGTTCCGCATTCGGCGCAGAAGCCGCGCCAGACGGCGTTGGACGAGCGGAAGCGCTTCGGCTCGCCGCGCGTCCAGTCGAGCGTGGCGCCGCGCACCGAGACCAGCGGCAGATAGAAATTGCCGCTCGCCTTCTGGCACATGCGGCAGTGGCAGACAGAAGCGTCGCCCAGCGCGCCCTCGACGCGGAAGCGCACGGCGCCGCACTGGCAGCCGCCTGTATAGACCGGCCGGTTGTCGAGGCTCATCGCTCACTCCTGGTCATGGGCTTACTCCGCATCATGGCAGACCGCCTCGACATTGTTGCCATCGGGATCGAAGACAAAGGCGCCGTAATAGTTGAGGTGGTAGTGCGGCCTCAGGCCCGGCCCACCATTGTCCTTGCCACCAGCGGCAAGCGCTGCTGCATGGAAAGCGTCGACCTCGGCGCGGCTGCGTGCGGTGAAGGCGACATGCTGAGTGGATTTGGGCTTGTCCCTGCTATCGCTCAGCCAGAACACCGGCCGGTCGCGGCCATAACCGCCAACCTTGGCGCCGCCGGTATATTCTTCCGGCACCATGTAAAGCAGCGAAGCCCCCAGCGGCGCCATCGCCTTGTCGTAGAAGGACTTGGACTTTTCGAAGTCGGATACATTGACGCCGAGATGATCGATCACGGGACGAGCTCCTCCGTTTGTGGCGCGGGCGCATCGGCTAGGCCGGCCACGATGACGATGTGCTTGCAGGCATTGTCGATATCGCGGATCACGTCGTCGTTCCAGAAGCGCAGGATGGTCCAGCCTAAAGCTTCGAGCTTCGCGGTTCGTGCAGTATCGGACGCCGACACTTCAGCAAGAGCGTGCTGAGAGCCATCGATCTCGACGATCAGCTTTTTGTCGGGGCAAGCAAAGTCGACGATGTATCCTGCGATAGGCATTTGGCGTCGGAATGACAGGCCCATGAGCCTATGTGCCCTGATCTCGTTCCAGAGCTTCAGTTCCGCATCTGTCATTTGCTTGCGCATCTTGCGCGCATTGCCGCGATGGGCGGGAGATACCCGATGATGGGTCATCGCGAGGCCCCCCTCTCTGTCCTGCCGGACATCTCCCCCTCAAGGGGGGAGATTGAATGTCGCCTAGCCTTTCGCCAATCGCCAACGTTGGAGATGGGACGCTGTCGCCGAAGCTGCTGATCTCCCCCCTTGAGGGGGAGATGTCCGGCAGGACAGAGGGGGGCGCCTCGCGCCATCCTCTCCAATTTCAGGTCGCGAGCACCCAGCATCACCGCTTGATCTCCCAGGTCGTCACTCGCTCGCCCGTCGCGGGGTCCTTGCCGTCCTTCAACTGCACGCCCTGCGCCAGAAGCTCGTCGCGGATGCGATCAGCCTCGGCCCAATTCTTGGCGGCGATGAATTCCAAGCGCTTGGCGATCGCCTTGGCGATCGCTTCCTCGTCCACCTTGGCCGCGCCCGTATCGAAGCCGAGGAAGGCCAGCGCAGTCTTCAGCGAAGCGGCGGCAGTATTCTCATTGGCACCGGTGTGCTCGACCGCCTCGCCGGCGAGCTGCGTCAGCCGCTGGAAGGCGGTGTAGGTGGCGAGGTCGTCCGACAGCGCTTCCACCACCTCGGCCGGCAATTCTTTTGCCGCAATAGGCGCGAGGTCGGCGGCGCGCTTCCATTTGCGCAGCGTGTTTTCCGCCTCCTCAAGCTTGCGCACGGAGAAGTCGATCGGCTCGCGGTAATGTGTCATCAGCATCGCCAGCCTGAGCACCTCGCCCGGCCATGCGCGGCCGCCGAAAGTGTCGGTCTCCAGCAGCTCATGGATCGAGAAGAAATTGCCGAGGCTCTTCGACATCTTCTGGCCTTCGACCTGCAGGAAGCCATTGTGCATCCAGACATTGGCCATGATCTTGGTGCCGTGGGCGCAGCGCGACTGGGCAATCTCGTTCTCGTGGTGCGGGAAGATCAGGTCTAGCCCGCCGCCATGGATGTCGAAGACCTCGCCAAGATAGGCGGCCGACATGGCCGAGCATTCGATGTGCCAGCCGGGCCGGCCCCTGCCCCACGGGCTCTCCCAGCCGGGCTCTTCCGGGCTCGACAGTTTCCACAGCACGAAATCGCCGGGGTTCTTCTTGTGCGCGTCGACAGCGATGCGCGCGCCCGCCTGCTGCTCGTCGAGATTGCGCTTCGAGAGCTCGCCATAGTCCGGCATCGAGGCGGTGTCGAACAGCACCTCGCCGCCGGCGACGTAGGCGTGGCCGCGTTCGATCAGTTGCGCAATCAGCGAGAGCATGTCGGCCTTACCGTCGGCACGCGGCGCGACAAACTCGGTGGCGCGCGGCTCGTAGGTGGGCTCAAGGCAACCGAGTGCGGCGACATCCTTGTGGTACTGATCGGCGGTCTTTTCGGTGACCTTGCGGATCGCATCGTTCAGCGAGAGCTTTCCGGCCGCGATGTCGTCGCCGAAGTCGCGCAGCGCCCTGGCATTTATCTTGTCGTCGACATCCGTGATGTTGCGCACATACGTGACGTGGCTTTCGCCGTAGAGATGGCGCAACAGACGGAAGAGCACGTCGAAGACGATCGCCGGACGCGCATTGCCGATATGGGCAAAGTCGTAGACGGTCGGGCCGCAGACATACATGCGCACGTTGTGCGGATCGATCGGAACGAAAAGTTCCTTCGCCCGCGTCAGCGTGTTGTAGAGGCTGAGGCCCTTCGATGCGTCCGACATGCGGTCCCGGTCCTTAATTTGGGTTCCCTGGAACCAGCTCTGCGCCGTTGGCGCAAATCAGGCTCCAGCCTGCTGGCCGGGGCGTTTTTTCCGATCTGGGGAAAGATGAGGCGAAAACGTCCGGACCAGCGCGAGGCTAGCCAATAATGCAAATGCCACAAATGGCGAAAGACGTTTTCATGGGCGGCTTTATCGCGCCGGCGGGTGTTGCCGTCAAGTCGCTCCGCTCAGGAAACATGTCGTTGGGTCACAGGTAAAGACAGGCCGAAACATTTTATTAAACATGTCGGCACAGTGATGAAACATTCGCCGACTAGACCGCCAGAAGTCACGATTTGGTCGGAATCAGCCGACAAACGCTGAACACGAAACCGTTACCAGGAGGGAGAGAATCATGGCTCGCACCAAGCAGGAACAGGACCGACAAACGCAGTCGGCTCTCGCCAGCCACTACCGCGCGATCGGCCCGGCGGCCATCGTCGCAGCGCTTCTTCGCACCGCGAAGAAGAAGAAGCCGACGCAGAAGATCGTCTCGCCGCGCGCCGCCTGACAAGAACGACCGGCACGGTTCCCAACCATGGGGACGCCGGCGATGAGGGCGCAAACAAGCGCCCTGGAGATGAAGGCCCCAAAGCAGCCTATCAAGGCGAGCAGCCTTTGCTAAAAGAGCGTCATCTGGTTTTCGTCCGCGCCGGGCTTCTGGCGCCTGGGCTTTTCGGCCTGTGGCGAAATGATGCCGCGCTCCTGGATCTCCGGCCCGGTGTTGGCGACCTTGTTGACCAGGTCTGAAACCGGAATCGCCTCGAAGAAATCGGGCTCGGCGGGCTTCAGCAGATCGAGCACGTCGCGCGGCTCCTGCGTGCGGCAATCGAGCCAGCGGGCGAAGTCGCACTCCTCGATCACCACGGGCATGCGGTCGTGGATATGGGCGATGCCGGCATTGGCCTCGGTCGTGATGATCGCACCGGTGTCCATCTCGGAACCGCCAGGTTCGGAGTAAGTCTCGATCAGGCCCGCGAAGGCAATCACCCCACCTCGCTTCGGCCGGATCCAGTAAGGCTGGCCCTTCTTGCCGCCCGACTGCTGCCATTCGTAAAAGCCGGAGGCCGGCACCAGAGCACGGCGGTGGCGCATGGCGGTTTTGAACGAAGCCTTTTGCAGCACGCCTTCGGAGCGGGCGTTGATGAGCAGCGGAAACGCCTTGGTGTTCTCGACCCAGGCAGGAATCAGGCCCCAGCGCACCAGCATCGCCTGACGATCCGGCAGGTTCGAGCCCGGCTCCCGCCGCGGCCCGGCAAGCGCCATAAGCACCGGCTGCGTTGGCGCGATGTTGTAGCGCGCCGGAAATTCCTCCAGCTCGGCCAGGCCGAGCAAGGCGGCGGTCTGGTCCGGCGTCGCGGTCAGGGCAAAGCGTCCGCACATGGATCGGGCTCGTCAGTTGATGTGCCATGAAAGTGGCGATGGAACCGCCACGCCGCAACGGCTAAAGCTGGATTCGCCCAATCGGTCCACAAAAGGCTGCAGAAAGATCGGCACGCATGGAACAGCGCAAGATCATACCGGCCGTTTCCGTCGCCGTCGTGCGCGGCGGCACCGTGCTTCTGGTCAAGCGCGCGCGAGCACCGTCGCAAGGGCTCTATGCCTATCCCGGCGGCAAGGTCGAGCCGGGCGAGACGCTTGCGCAAGCCGCGGCGCGCGAGTTGCAGGAAGAGACCGGGCTCGAGGCGACAGGCTACCGCCCGCTGCGCGACATCCATATCGACGGCCATGCTGAAAACCACGCTGTCGACTACCTGCTGACTGTGTTCGGCGCTGCCTATGCCGGCGGCGAGCCCGTTGCCAGCGACGATGCCGAGACCGCTGCGTTCTACACGCTGGCGGAAATGGCAGGAATGCCGCTGGCGGGCGACGTGTTCTCGGTCGCCGAGGAATTGCTTGGGTCAGCGCAAGGCACAAGGCGGTGAGCATCCAGAATGGCCTTGCGGGCGACGAAATGTTTCGCCACAAAGCCCTGCCCTTTCACCGCAAGGCTTTGATGACCCGCGCTCCCGCTTTTCTCGCCGCGTGCCTCGCCGTCAGCATGACCGTCGCAGCGTCCCCGGCGCCCGCCGCCGAGGCGCCTTTCGAGCCCGGGCTGATGCGGCTGGCGGAAGTGCTGGGATCGCTGCACTTCCTGCGCAACCTCTGCGGCGAGAAGGGCGACAAGTGGCGGGGCGAGATGGAAAAGCTGCTCGAATCGGAAAATCCCGATCCTGACCGGCGCGCCCGTTTCATCGCCTCGTTCAACCGCGGCTACCGCTCCTTCAGCGGCACCTACACGCGATGCACGCCTTCGGCGACCGAGGCCATCGCGCGCTACATGAAGGAAGGCGAGACGCTGTCGCGCGACATCGCTTCCCGCTACGGGAATTGAGACCGGCTCGACCGCTGCGCGTTTTGCCCAGATTTGTTGCGGGCAATCGGCGCCAATGTGACCTGCCTTATTGTGTCCTGTCTCGCTCTGGTGCAATCATGTGTTGCACTTGCGCAACAGTGTTAATGAAACGTTAGCGCGCAGTTGTGGAATTAACTCAAACTGAAGGTTTCGATGCCCCAAGCCGGTCTAATCGGCTAAGCTCGGCATCAATTGAGGGCAGTCTCGCCCGGAATGTGGATTTCGACCGTAAAAATGTCGTATTTACAAAGACTTAATTGAGACTGCGGACGAACTGACAGACCAAGCCGGATCCCTCGTCGGATCGACGCTTGTAGAAAGTGGATATCGCAATGGAACATGGTGTCAGCGACATCGACGCTTTGGTCAGGGAAGAAAAGCGGCTGACTGCCGTGGAGAGCCACAGCGAAGCGTGGGCCGAGGGCCTGTCGGCCGGCATCGAACCGGAAATCATCGCCGAAGCGGCGCTGGAGACCGCTTTCGGCGAGATGTTGCGCGCCAATGGCGAGACCTCGGCGCTTGCCCTGCTCGACCGCATGCGGGAAAAAGTGATTGCCGGCGCGTTCGAGCCGGAACGGCTGAAGCACTAGCCACCTGTTTTGACAGCGACTTTTTGATAGTGACTTTTGACGCGCCGTTTGGGCATCATGTCCATGCGCTCGGACATTCAATGTGCCGGCCGGGCCGAGCCCGGGAACCATGGAGAGGCAAGCGGTGAGATTTTCGATGTCAGGTCGGCCGCGTGGGCTGGCCCTCAGCATCCTGATCGCCGCCTCCTGCCTGGCGCTGCCTCTGTGCCTCACCAGCACGCCTTCCTACGCGCTGAGCGAGATTCAGCGCGAGGACGTGCCTTCGCCGGTCACCCCGCCCGCCAATAGCGACAGCCCCGCGCCCGGCGCTGCCGTGCCGATGCCGGAGCCGCCCGGCACCAAGCCCGCGGACGGCCAGCCGGCCGACGACACCGACAAGTCGGAGCCGGAGACGCCGCCCGCCAATGGCGGCATCACCAGCCCGCGCGCAGACCCTGACGCGCCACCGCCCGCGGTCGTCTACGACCTCAACACGCTTCCCGAACCAGTCAAGCGCATGCACGGGCTCCTCATCGAGGCCTGCCGGACCGGCGACATCGAGAAGCTGAGGCCGCTGATCGGCAAGGGCGAGGCGATGACCCAATTGTCGCTGGGCGACATCGATGGGGACCCGGTCACCTTCCTCAAGAGCCTTTCGGGGGACGGCGACGGCCAGGAAATCCTCGCCATCCTGGAAGAGGTGCTTTCGGCCGGCTACGTCCATGTCGACACCGGTACGCCGCAGGAACTCTATGTCTGGCCGTATTTCTTCGCGCTGCCGCTCGACAAGCTCGATGCCAGGCAGCGCGTCGAATTGTTCAAGCTGGTCACCGCCAGCGACTATGACGACATGAAGCAGTTCGGCGCCTACATCTTCTACCGCGTCGGCATCACCCCGACGGGACAGTGGCTGTTCTTCGTCGCCGGGGATTGAATTTCGCCCTTACTCGGTAAGGCTGGCGGGACAGCGCCCCCCTCTGTCCTGCCGGACAGAGGGGGGCGCGAAGAAACACGACCATAGCGGATCGTCCTATTGCCGAGGATTGTTGCGATGGCTCAGGCAGTGGTCAGAAGGATGCCGTGACCGAATTCGTCGGCCAATTTCATGATAAGCCGCTTCTCACGCGCCGTAAGGCGCTTTTGGTCGACAAAGCGCCAGTTGCGTTCGTAAAGCGCAAAGGCCTCTTTCGCGGGAATAGGGCGCGCGACATCGCGGTTCCAGGCGAGCGCCTGGAGCTCAGGAAACTCCGCAGGAATGATCGGCGCAATATTCGCGGTCATAGCCCACCCAAGACAATGCAGAGCGCTTAACAAATCCAATGTCGGGGGATCAGGCCGGCAGCGCCTCGGAGAACTCCACCGCCCTGCCCTGGCCGGGTGTCGCGATCTCGCCTTCCCACATGACGCGCACGCCGCGCACGATGGTGCCGACCGGCCAGCCGGTGACCTCTTTGCCGTCATAGGGTGTCCATCCGGCCCTGGAGCCGGCCTGCGCGTTGGTGATGGTCTCGCGCCGCTTCATGTCGACGATCGTGAAATCGGCATCGTAGCCGGCGGCGATGCGGCCTTTCCTGGCCAAGCCGAAAATGCGCTGCGGACCATGGCTGGAAAGGTCGACAAAGCGCTGCAGGCTGAGCCGGCCGGCATTGACGTGGTCGAGCATGATCGGCACCAGCGTCTGCACGCCGGTCATGCCGGACGGCGAGGCCGGATAGGGCTTCGCCTTCTCGGCCAGCGTGTGCGGCGCGTGGTCGGAGCCAAGGACATCGACGATGCCCTGCGAAATGCCGTGCCAGACGCCTTCACGATGGCGTGGCGCCCGCACCGGCGGGTTCATCTGGATGAGCGTGCCAAGCCGCGCATAGTCGTCGGCGCTCAGCGTCAGATGATGCGGCGTGGCCTCGCAGGTCGCGACATCCTTGTACTGCTCGAGGAAGACGATCTCCTCGGCCGTCGATATGTGCAGCACATGGATGCGCGCACGCGTCTGCCTGGCGATGCGCACCAGCCGCTCCGTGCAACGCAGCGCCGCGATCTCGTCGCGCCAGACGGGATGCGACGACGGATCGCCGTCGACGCGCTCGCCGAGCCGTTCGCGCAGGCGGAACTCGTCCTCCGAGTGGAAGGCGGAGCGGCGGCGGGTGTTGCGCAGGATCGAGGCGACGCCTTCGTCGTCCTCGACCAGAAGGTCGCCGGTGGACGAGCCCATGAACACTTTTATGCCGGCCGCGCCCGGTAGCCGTTCCAGTTCGCCGACATCACGAGCATTGTCGCGCGTCCCGCCGACCCAGAAGGCGAAGTCGCAATGCATGCGGCCGGTAGCGCGGCGCACCTTGTCGGCAAGTGCTGCCTCGCTGGTGGTCAGCGGATTGGTGTTGGGCATTTCGAAGACGGCGGTGACGCCGCCCAGCACCGCGGCGCGGGAGCCGGTTTCCAGATCCTCCTTGTGCTCCAGCCCCGGTTCGCGAAAATGCACCTGGCTGTCGACGACGCCCGGCAGGATGTGCAAGCCGGTGCAGTCAATGGTTTCGCCGGCCGAAGCCTGGCCGAGATCGCCGATCCGCGCGATGCGTCCGGCCTTCACGCCGATGTCGCGCCATCCCTCGCCGTCATGGTTGACCACCGTGCCGCCTGTCAGGATGAGGTCGAAGGTGGTTGCCATGGGCAGGTCCAATCTCTTGCGGGGGGAGTGTGGCCGGCTTACGTAATGACCGGACGTTTTGCAAGATCAGGCCGATTTCACGCTCATGCCCTTTGCCCAAATCAAAGACCGCGCGCTCGTTTCCGTGTCGGGCCCCGATGCCGAGCATTTTTTGCAGAACATCCTCACCACCGATCTCGACGCCCTTGGCCGGGGCCAGGCAAAACCTGGCGCGCTGCTTTCGCCGCAGGGCAAGATCCTGTTCGATTTCCTGGTCTCGCGCGCCGGCGACGATGGCTTCCAACTGGAATGCCGGGCCGACATCGCCGACGACTTCGTGCGCAGGCTGATGCTTTACCGGCTAAGGGCAAAGGCCGAGATCGCCAAGCAGGATCAGGTGCTTGTCACAGTCGCATGGGGTGATGATTCAACCGCCTCACGTTCTGATTCAACAGCGCTCTCCGACACGCGGTTTCAAGATATCACGGTTACGCGCACTTATGGCGGCGAGGCGCAGGACGGCAGCGACCCGAATGGCTGGCTGAACATGCGCATCGGCAACGGCATTGCCGAAAGCGGCAGCGACTACCAGCTTGGCGATGCCTTCCCGCATGACGTTCTGCTCGACGAGACGGGCGGCGTCGGTTTCAAGAAGGGCTGCTATATCGGCCAGGAAGTGGTCTCGCGCATGCAGCATCGCGGCACCGCGCGGCGCCGTGTGCTGATCGCTTCGGCCGATAGCCCCCTGCCCGCCGCCGGGACCGAGCTCACCGTGGCCGGCCGACTGGTGGGCACGCTCGGGTCTGTCGGCCACCGGACCGGTCTCGCCATTGCCCGCATCGACCGCGTCAAGGCGGCGCTGGATGCCGGCGAGGCGATCACGGCGGGCGAGATTCCGGTAAGGCTCGCCATTCCCGCCTGGGTGAAGTACACCTTCCCTGAAGGTGCGGTCAGCGCGGAGGAGGCCTGATGGCGGCCGACCGGGCCGGCGCGCCGCCGCGCGCCTGGCAACGCATGCTGTCCGGACGGCGGCTCGACCTGCTCGATCCCTCGCCGCTGGACATCGAGATCGCCGATATCGCGCACGGGCTCGCCCGCGTCGCGCGCTGGAACGGCCAGACCAGAGGCGACCATGCCTTCTCGGTGGCGCAGCATTCGCTGCTGGTCGAAGCTCTCTACGGTGAACTGGCGCCTGCCGCCCCGGCCGAGGCGCGGCTCGCAGCGCTGCTGCATGATGCGCCGGAATATGTCATCGGCGACATGATCTCGCCGTTCAAATCGGTGATGGGCGGTTCCTACAAGGATTGCGAGCTGCGCCTGCAGCGCGCGATCCATCTGCGTTTCTCGCTGCCGGCGGAACTCGCCGCCTCCTTGCGCAACGACATCAAGCGCGCCGACCAGATCGCCGCCTATTACGAGGCGACGCTACTGGCCGGCTTTTCGACCGCTGAGGCGACCGAGTATTTCGGCCGGCCGCGCGGCTTCTCCGCCGATAGCTTCGACTTCACACCAAAATCCGTGACCTGGGCGCAAACAGCTTTTCTCAGGCGTTTCAAGACGCTGGAAACCAGGCGCCAGTCTTCGCGCGCGGTCAATTCCACCCCTTAATAGAACGCTAAATTAACCGGCGAGCAGGACAGTATTTGCGTTCGGTCACGATCCGAAGGCGTGCTCATGCCCGGCGCACATGTCAAGACTGGTTCGTTCGCCGGCAAGCGAAGAGCGGCCGGTGTTGGCCCGGTGCGACGAATAGCCGAAGAACTTCGCGCGCAGAACGAGCGCTTCGCGGCGGCTGTCGAGAATATGTCGCATGGCCTGTGCATGTTCGACGCCGATGAGCGGATGATTATCTGCAACCGCAACTACATCGACCTTTTCCGCCTCGACGCCAAGGTGATGAAGCCCGGCATCCGCTTCTTCGACATCCTCCAGCACAGCGTCGATATCGGCATCGCCTCGCAAAGCGCCGAGGAGCTCTATGCCGTCCGCAAGCCCTATATCGACGGCGCGAAGCCCTCGACCTATGAGGAGGCTCTGGCGGATGGGCGCATCATCGTCATCTCGCACCGGCCGCTGGCTTCCGGCGGCTGGGTCTCGATCTACGAGGACGTGACCGTGCAACGGCGCGCCGAAAAGGAGCTGAAGGAGCAGCACCGCCGCTTCGACGCTGCCTTAGCCAACATGTCGCAAGGCCTGCTGATGTATGACGCCGGCGGCAAGATGATCGTGCGCAATCAGCGTTTTCTGGAGCTCTACAACGTAGCCGCGGCGGATTTCCCGTTCGGCACGACGCACCGGGACGCGCTCAAACGACTGCTGGAGCTCGGCATCTACACAAAGATCGATGTCGACAGCGAAGTCGCCAAGACCGAAGCTTGCCTGCGGGCGGGGCAGATGCATTCGACTTACCGGTATCTTGCCGACGGCAGGACATTTCTGGTTGTCCGTCAGCCGATGAGCGGCGGTGGCTGGGTGGTGACCTTCGACGACGTCACCGAGCGCCGGCGCACCGAAGAGCGTATGACGCATCTTGCGCATCACGACACGCTGACCAACCTGCCCAACCGGTCGATGTTTCGCGAAAAGCTGGACCAGGCGCTTGGCGAGGCAAAGCCGCTGGCAATCCTGTCGCTCGACCTCGACCGCTTCAAGGCCGTTAACGACACGTTCGGCCACCCGGCCGGCGACTGGCTGCTGAAATGCGTCGCCAAGCGGCTACAGCAGGCCGTGCGCAGCAGCAAGGACGTGGTGGCGCGCTTCGGCGGCGACGAATTCGCCATCATCCAGTCGGGCATCAAGAGCGTCGCCGACGCCGAAAAGCTCGCCAAGCGCATTGTCGAGATCGTCGGCAAGCCTTATCGCGACAAGGGGCGAGAGATGCATGTTGGCGTGAGCCTCGGCATCGCGCTCTATCCCGGCGACGGACACGACGCCGACACGCTGCTCACCAACGCCGACATGGCGCTCTACCGGGGCAAGAGCGAAGGGCGCAACGTCTACCGCTTCTTCGAGCAGGGCATGGATGCGCTGATGCGGGAGCGCCGGGCGCTCGAGGCCGATCTCGAGGCAGCGCTGTCCAGGCGCGAATTCGAACTCGACTTCCAGCCGATCCTCGACATCGGCTCCGGCAAAATTGTCGGCGCGGAAGCCCTGATGCGCTGGCGCTCGCGGTCGCGCGGCCTGGTATCGCCGGAAAACTTCATCGCCGCCGCCGAGGAAACCGGACTGATCGTGCAGCTCGGCGATTGGGCGTTGCGCAAGGCTTGCAACGTGGCGGCGAACTGGCCGCCGGACATGCGCATGGCCGTCAATGTCTCGGCCGCGCAGATCAAGAGCGGCGGCTTCGCTCGCAGCGTGATCTCGGCGCTTGCCTTTTCCGGCCTGCCGGCCAATCGGCTGGAGCTCGAAATCACCGAGACGGTGATGATGGACGAAAGCGACGCGGTGCTGAAGGCGCTGAGCCAGTTGCGCGGTCTCGGCGTGCGCATCGCGCTCGACGATTTCGGCACTGGCTATTCCTCGCTTGGCTACCTTCGGCGCTTCCCCGTCGACAAGATCAAGATCGACCGCTCCTTCATCCGCGATCTCGACAAGCGCGACACGGCGGCGATCGTGCGCGCGGTGATCAGGCTCGGCGCCGAGCTCGGCATCACCGTCACCGCCGAAGGGGTCGAGACCGAAGCGCAGCTCGATATGCTTCGCAAAGCCGGTTGCGGCGAGGCGCAAGGCTTTCTGATCGGCGTGCCGGCCAAGGCGTCCGACATTGCCAGGCTGCTGCGCTCGCAGGCGCAGCTGCGCCAATCAGGCTGACTTCTCCTACTTGGACGTGTTGAGATTCAGGTCAGGCCGTGCCGGAAATGACGGATTCCGAGAACCGGAGCGGAGCGTACTGAAGTACGTGAGCACCGGAAGCGCAGGAAGCTGGCATTTGCAGGCCGGCATCACCTGAATATCGACACGCGCTAGCGCAGTGCCTCTATGTATTTCTCGTGGAAAGAGACATAGCCTGGCTCGACCACCTTGAGGTGCCGCTCGATCAGGCGGTGAAATTCCGGCAGCTGGTGGAACGGCACGCCGGGATAGGCGTGGTGTTCGGCATGGTAAGGCATGTTCCAGGCGAGCTTGCGCACCAGCCAGTTGGTCAGCGTCGTGCGCGTGTTTTCCAGCATGTTGGCGACAAAGGGACAGCGGCCGTGCTCGGCCAACAGATAGAGCCTGAGGAACGGCTGGCCGAGCAGTGCCGGCACGATCCAGACATAGAGCAGCACCGAGGCCCTGAACCAGACCGCAAGCGCCAGCAGGACGACATAGAAGGCGATCATCGCCCGTGCCTCGGCCTTCACCTTCGGCAAGCCCTTCGGCGGCACGTAGGTGTCGCGGCAGCGCCCAATTGCATTGGTGTAGAGCGTCTTGACATGCCCCCACCACACCGGCAGGCCGGAGACGTGGATGATGTATTGCCGCACCGTTTCGGGCTTCGGGAAAGCCAGCTCCGGATCGTTTTCGGGATCCTGGGTGAAGCGGTGATGGGCGAAGTGGAAGTAGCGGAACCAGACGGCCGGCAGCGCGAGCGCCAGGCTGCAAAAGCGCGCGACGGTATCGTTCAACCACTGCGTTTCGAACGCCGTCCTGTGCACCGTTTCATGCAGCAGCGTGAACAGGAACACGATCAGGATGCCCTGCGGCAGCATCAGGACCGGCCAGAAACGCACCTTGGCCGCGATCAGCGCGCCCAGGAGGATGATCGCGCCGAGATGGAGCGCCAACTGAACAAGGGCCGGCCCATCCGATTTGCCAGTCAGCCGGCTGCGCTCCTCATTCGTCAGCGAGGCTATCACGGAGCGATGGTCGATGGCTGCGTCGTGGTCGATTGCGTTCATGAGATCACGATACCCAGAAACAAACCTCTCGAAAAACGAGGATTTCTGCGAAGAGGTAAACTAATCCTATCTTTCGGATTGTCATGGCCGCCCTTCTCTCCTTGCGCGGACTTCAAGCCTTCGAAGCGGCGGCGCGGACAGGCAGCTTTGCGGCCGCGGCGTTGGTGCCGCGAGGTAATTGCGCAGAATGGCTACTTGTAGGGCTGGGCGGTTATGTCACGATGTCTGACTTTTGGGCGCCAGACATAACGTCACCACTTTCTGTCCTCACTGCGCGTTTGCGGCGTAGCACCAGCAATCCTGCTACTACAATTAAGACCATGCCCGAAATAGAGGCCGCGCTGGGTGCTATCCCGAAGAACAAAATGTCCCAAAGCGTGACAAATACCAAATAGCTGTACTCGAATGTTGAAACGACGGCAGGCGGCGCAGTCTGGTAGGCCCCTCCCAGCAACATTCCGTTGATAATCGCAAATCCGGCAAGCAGTGTCAGGACAAGCCAATCGTTCAGACCGACTTTTGACCAGGCGCCAAAAATGTACGGATAGGCGTCCGCAAATGTGCCTTGCGGTTGGAGCCAAAGCATCGACAAGCTGACAACTGCCCCGGCCAGCAACATGACGATATTCTGTGACAGCGATAGAGCTGCAAGGGGGACGTTCTGGCACCTCGCCCGTGTCGTGATATGCGCCAGAGCGTAGGATGCAGCCCCGACAATTGGAAGCAATGCCCATGGAGAGAAAGCGTCAGTTCCCGGCTGCAGCAAAACCACGACACCCGCAAATCCGAGGCAAACCCCCAGCCATCCCAGCGGTCCGACCGGTTCTCTAATCGCATATGCGGACAGCAACGTTATAAAAATGGGAGCTATGTAGTTGGCTGCTCCGACGGTCGATAAGCTTAAGAATGGAAGCGCCCCATAGAAAGCCAACAAGCTGGCCGTAATAAACATAGAACGCAGAAGCGGCCACTTACCCAAGGCGGCTTCCAGGATGCCCCGCTGTGCGCCGCTCACCCAGCAGGCTGCGAAGAGCATCGGGATAACCAAAACGCCACGCAAGCAAAATATTTGCCAAAGGGTCAGCTCGCCGCTGAAGAGCTTGAAAACGACGTCCTGGATGGAGATTGCAAGGGCCGCTGCGATAATCAGCGAAATACCACGCGCGATGTTTTGTGGCCGGAGTCCAACGACAGCTGTCAATTTTCCCCCTCTGCTGAAGTCATTCGCCTCCAGCAAATTGCCGAATGGATGCGGTTTTGGTTATGCCTTGTATACTGAGCTCATAATTAAGTATCGTTAAATTATGGAGCGCGTACCGGTCCACGGAATCGAAGTCTTTCTGGCTGTCGTGCACGAAGGGTCAATGTGCAGCTGCAGATGCGCTCGGTGTGCGCGCGGTCGGATCGCCGGCGCTTGGCGCCGCAGCTCAGCGCCGTCTTTGACCGAATTGGCCAGGGGCACGACGCGCCGGCTCGGGTATGATTGCCTGCCGAGCCGGTTCGGCACGCGGTCCGTGGGCAAATCCACCCGGCACGAACCCAAGCACTATTATTGCGGCGATGAAGCTGTATTGCAGGATGTCAAAGGCCGGCGGCGGAAGACTGCCGGGAAGAACTGAAATTGCAAGCTTCGGCGCAAGAACGCCGAACCCTACCGCGGCCGGCCAACCAATGTCGCGCACGCGGGCGAATACCATCCAAATGATCGCGACGATGGTGGCAAAGCCCATCGCCACAAGGATGGAGATATAGACCGTGCCGATGGCGGAGCTCTTTGCCTCCATAGCGAGCCCTCTGGCGACCATGCCGGAAGCAAGTTGCTCGGCGGATTTCGGCTTATCGTGCATCCCATAGTCCGGCGTCCTCAGTTCCTCGACAAAGGACTTTTGGCTCAGGGCCATACTGTTGCCGTCAGCCGCATAGATCTGCCTTTGAATGTTCTCTTTGGTCCCGACCAGAAAATGCTGGATAGGGTCCTTGGCAAAATCAAACCCGATCAAGAAGACCAAAAGAACGAGGTAAAGAATTTGGCCGCAATTGCCCGATTGAAACAGCCTGATCATCTTTTTAGAGCCTCTGGGCAATCCACAATATAGGCGGAATAGCAAGCCGGGCTTAAGACGCAGTTAGGCAGTTCTGCGCAAATTGAAGAAACGGCGGGCTAGGATATTCGCTTAGAGATGCCCGGCCAGCGCCGCAACCATGTCCTTGCTCGTCGCTACCGGAACGATCTCGAACTCGACGAGGTCGTTCCACTCGATGGCCCAGCGCTGCAGGATCGTGACGTCGTCGGCCTCCACCAGCAGGAAGCAGCGGCTCATGTCGGCCGCGATCCAGGAGTGGTGGACAACGAGCTCGTCAGGCTTCAGCCGGCCCTTGTCGCGAAAGCGGCGATAGATCTCCTTGCGGTCCGCGCCATGAAAGTCCTCGATCACTAGGAACAGCATTTGTTTCCCTCGGTTTGAGTGATTGCGACTTGGGGAATTGAGGAACTGGGGAACTGATGAACTGAGGAGATCAGGAAACGAGGAGCTGAGAAAGCGAGGACGGATGGTTCCGCCAGACACTCCATTCTTCAATCCTTCAATTCTTCAATTCTTCAATTCTTCAATTCTTCAATTCTTCAATTTCAGTTCCTCAGTTCCCCAGTTCCTCTTCTCCCGCCACTACTTGTCCGGCCTTTCCAGGCGCTCCAGGAACCACTGCGTCAGCCGTACCCAGAGCTCGTCCTTCTCGCCGGAATCCTCCCAGCCGTGGTCGAGGTTGGGATTATCGTTGACCTCGATGACGAAGACCCCGTCCTTGGTCTCCTTGAGGTCGACGCCGTAGAGCCCGTCGCCGATGCATTTTGCCGCCCGCACCGCCGTCTCGACGACATGGGGCGGCGTCTGCTTCAGCGTGAACGTCTTGATGCCGCCCTGGTCGGGCTTGCCGCTGGCCTTGTGGTTGACGATCTGCCAGTGCTTCTTCGCCATCAGATAATGCACGGCAAACAGCGGCTGGCCGCCGAGCACGCCGACGCGCCAGTCATATTCGGTCGGGATGAATTTCTGCGCGATCAAGAGATCGGAATCGTCCAGCCATTCGGTCGCGAGCTTGGTCAGCTCCGACATGTTCTCGCATTTCTTGACGCCGCGCGAGAAAGACGAATCCGGGATCTTCAGCACCAGGGGGAAGCCGAGCGTCTGCGCCGCCACCTCGAAGTCGGACGTGCCGGCAATCATCACCGTCGGCGGCACCGGCACTTTGTTGTAGGTCATCAGCTCGTTGAGATAGACCTTGTTGGTGCAGCGGATCATCGACAGCGGATCGTCGATCACCGGCATGCCTTCCTGCTGGGCGCGGCGCGCGAAGCGGTAGGTGTGGTTGGAGATCGCCGTGGTCTCGCGGATAAACAGCGCGTCGTAGTTAGCGAGTTTGGCGAGGTCCTTCCTGGTGATCGGCTCGACCTCGACGCCCATCTTCTCGGCGATTCTCGCCCAATAGCGCAGCGAGGAAATCTCCGACGGCGGCAGTTCCTCATGCGGGTCGACCAGCGTCGCGAACGTATAGCGCGCCGGCGTGCGGCCCTTGGTGTCGCGCCATTCGCGGTTGGTGTAAGTGTCCAGGCACTGCAGGAAGAACTCTTCCTCATCCTCGGACATGCGGGCAAGCGGCAGGAAGCCAATCTTGCGGATCGAGGCCCATTCGGCGCTGTCCTTGATGTGGACCTCGAGCGCCGGCGCGCGGAACCAGTCGAACAACAGCTTGGCGAAACGATCCCATATCTTCGACGGACCGATGCCGAAGAAGATCGCTACCTTGGCCGGAAAGATCCCGCCGAGATCCTTGCGGCATTTGTTCAGGGCGAGCTCGAGCTCCGGCAGCGCGTGCTCGTAGAGCTTGCGCTCCGAAAGGTCGATCATGGTCTCGACGGTCGGGATCACCCTGTGGCCGCGCGAGCCGGCCAGCAGCGAGGCATAGTAGCCGCGGCTCTGATAGCCGTAGTTGTTCGACAGGTTGATCACCTTCGGCCGCTGGCCGCGGAACAGCGCCGGATGCGCGAGATAGTCGCGGTTGGTGATGATCTTGTGGGGTGTGGCCACCTGATCGAGATCGTTCTGCCTGCCTGTCAGGATAACCCAGGTCATTGTCTCAGCGTTTTCCCAGAGTGATGGCGGCGCGCAAACCGTCGCGGCCGAACTGCGCCATATTCATGAAGATGTCGTAGGGCACCGGAATGTTCGCGGCATCGAGGATCGTTTCCTGCCTTTCATCCTCGACCCAGGGATCGTGGATCAGGATATGGTCGCCATCGTCGCCGATGGCCAGCACCCAATGCGGCACCTTCTTGCCGAACATCAGGAAGCCGCTGATCAGGACCACAACCAGTTTGCCCTCGGCAAGGGCGTCACGGATGTCGCCGATGCCGAACGGACGGTAATTGACAGGGATGCCGTAAAGTTCGGCACGGCGGCGGAAATCGACCTGGGCAAGCTCCATCACCCGGCGCTTGTCCTCGCTCCTCACCGACTGCAGGAACAACGCGCCGTAAAAGGAGACGAATATCTCGGCCGCAAGTCCGCTCTCATAGCCGGCGACCGCCAGGCCGAAAGGCTCGCAGCCGCCAGGGCCGGACATCATGAAGACCGTGGTCGCCTCGCGCCACAGGCGGATTTCCATGACGGGATCGGGCACGAAGCCAGGATCGAAATTGGCCATCGCCATCATCAGGCAGCAAGGGCCGCAGGTGAACTCGCAGGTCTGCTGGTAGAACGGCACCCTGGTCGCGGTCGGAGTGTCGCCGCGCAGCGTCTTTTCGTAGCGCAGCGCCGTGGCGCCATCCTCGTAATAGTCGGGCTCGCGGCCCAGTTTTCGATAGCCGGCCTGCTCGTAGATCCGGATGGCGCGGTCGTTGTCCTCGCGCACTTCGAGGCGCAGCAACAGCCGGTCGTGCTCGAAGGCCGCTTCCTCGGCGGCCGCCAGCAGAAGGCGGCCGATACCGAGCCGACCGAAGAAGGGGCCGACGGCGATGGAATAGAGCCGCGCCACTCCGCTGCCCTTGCGAAACAGCACCACCGCATAGCCGGCGACGCGGCCCTCGTTCTCGGCCACCAGCATCTCGGCGGTTTCGCGTTCGATGAACTGGCGAAAGGAGCGGCGCGAGAGCCTGTCGCCCGGAAAAACAGCCTTCTCGATGGCAGCGAGGTCATCGACGTCTGACGCGCGGGCCTTGCGGATCTCGGCAGGCATGCGGGCTTGGGAGAACCTCGATTGGGTTAAAGAAAACGGCCCCGGTGGATGCGTCGCGAACACCGGCCGGACCGCCAGTATTCATCAAGCGCTATCGCTCCTTGATTAGGGCTGAATTGTGACAGTTTCCGCCCCGGCTGGAAAGGGCAAAGCGTTTGAACAGGACTGCCGTTCAAAGGGCTGCCGGCCGCCGAAAAAAGGCAGCCGGTTCAGCTCGATATGCCTGCCACGAGCTGGCCATAGGCGGTTTTTGCGACATCCGACAGCCGCTCCGGCGGCAACGAGCCGACGACGGCGCAAGCATAGCCTTTATCCAGCCAGTAGACCGCCTCCGGTCCGCCCCCCTCGGCAGTATAGGTGCCCTTGGACGTCGCCGACGATTCGGCGGTGACAAAGAGCGAGATGCGCTCGCCCTTGGCGTCCTCGTAGAGCAGCATCGCCGCCTTGCCCTGGCCGCCGGCCGGCAGCAGCCGGCCACCGACCAGTTGGAAGCCCTCGGCCGCCAGGTCGGGCGCAACCAGCTTCAGCCCGACTCGGTTCGACAGCCAGGTCTGGAGATGGTCCTTGTCGCTTGCCGGGACCTCGACGGCATGGCGCTTCTCGGCGGCGTACAAGACATGGGCAGCGATCGCCTGCTCGGCGAGCTGGTCGTCGCCGTCGTCGCCGCGGCTGACGCTGTCGATGCCGGCGACATAGCCGCCGAGGCCGCCCACAGCGAGCACAACGGCGGCCGCGGCCGAGAGCCACCAGCGCGAGCGCCAGGGCGATGCTTTTGCAGGCGCGTCGCCAAGCACGACCTGCCGCAGCCTTGCCGGCACCGGCTCTTCCATCACGCCGACCAGGGCGGCGCGCATGGCGGCGCGGTCGGCGATGTAGCGCGCGGACTTTGCCTTCATCTCGGGATTGCCCTCGAGCCAGGCTTCGTAAGCCATGCGCTCCTCGCCCGGCAGTTCGCCGTCGAGGGCCATATGGATATCGCGTTCGGAAAAATCGCTGCGGGTCATTTTTCGACGATCCTTATCGAGCGGCGGCGCGATGTGTCATCGAGCAATCCTCGCAATTCCTCGCGGCCGCGCGCAATGCGCGACATCAGCGTGCCGGCCGGCACGCCAAGGATGTTGGCGGCCTCGGCATAGGAAAAACCCTCGATGGCGACCATCACCAAGGCCGCGCGGCGATCGGGGCTGATCGCCTGCAAGGCATCCATGATCTCGCGCGAGGCGATGGTCTCGACCTGATCGGCGGGTGCGGCTTGGGCTTCACCGGCTTCGAGAGGCAGCATCGCCGCCTCGCCGCGCCGGTTGACCTTGCGCATCTGGTCGATGAACAAGTGATGCATGATCGTAAACAGCCACCTCCGGGGGCTCTCTCCAGTCTGCCAGTTGTCGAGCCGCACGAGCGCCCGCTCCAGGCAATCCTGGACCAGGTCGTCGGCGGAATCGCGCTCGCGCAGCAGCGAGCGCGCATAGCGCCGCAGCCGCGGTATTTCGCTCAGGATCGCTGCCTTCTTGTCGTCCATGACCGCTTGTTTCGAGGTCGCTTTCCATCCGGATAGAACGCGCCTTCGCGGCGCGGTGCAAGCAGTCAGCGCGAAGCGGCCCAACCGCTGCGGTTACCCAAGCGCATGAATAACGCCGGCGGAGGGCGGTTTATTCCGGCCCAAATCGCATAGGACCACTATTTAGTACGTAAAATAGGTATACTGGGTATATTACGCATGAGGCGCCGATGAAACAATTCACCTTTTCATACATGAACCGCGCATCGGGCGAGATCCTCGAAACGGCGATGATCGAGCCTGTAGCTCTTACGAAACGCGGTAAAGAGAAGCTGATCATCCTTTCAGCCAGACAATACTGGCAACTCGTTGGCTCGTCTGATGCCGCCGCTTGTACGATCGAGAACGCGCCTGACGCGACCCACAACGAGCTGATGTCGGGTTTGGAAGCCATCACAGCCGACGATGGGTCGGATGTTTAAGCCGGGCGATCTGCTCAGGTATTACTATCTGTGGGCGCGGCAGGCCGACGCTGGTGAAGAATCCGGCCGCAAGGCGCGTCCTGTCTGCATCGTGGTCAGAACTCCGACTACACCGGCAGCGCTGTTCCTGTTCCCGCTTACGTCGCAGCAACCCGACGCATATTGCAGTCAGTGAGATCGAGTGTCGGAGGGGCGGCTTCGATTTTCCGTCATGGCTGATCCTCGACCAGTACAACCGGGTGCGGACCGACGAAGCTTACGACCTCGTCACGGTGAAACCCATCGGTTCTTTCAGTCCAGCATTCGTTCGAAAGATTGCTGGCCTCATCAAAGAGGCAGCCGACCAGCGCGGGCTGCGCGGGATCGTTCGAAAATAGCCGCAACGACCCAAGGAGCTCCAGCCTCTCACGCTTCCCTCGCCGCCCTTGTCAGCAGCCGCTGATAGAACAGCCCTATCCCGATCAGTACGGCACCCAGACCGATGAAGGACAGCGCGCGCAGCACGCCTTCGAGTTCCGACATGTCGAAGAGGAAGACTTTCAGCACCGCGACCGCGATCAGCGCCGCCGACGCGATGCGCAATACCTGCGATTTCAGCCGGACGCCGGCGGCAAGCAGCGCCACGCCGATGACCAGCCAGAGCGCGGAGTAGGTATAGGTCTCGAGCTGGCCGAGCCCGCTCCACAGGGCGATGAACTCGCCCTTGAACAGGCGGCGCACCGAGAGCGTGGCATAGGCGAAGGCAAGCAGCGCGGCGATCAGCGCGAGCATTGCCGCATACCATTGCGGGCGCTTGTCGCGGACATAGAGTGCCAGCGCCCCGGCGGCGACCGCCGGCAGCAGATAGGCGAGAAACAAAAGGTTGAAGACGGGAACCGTACCGGTCGACTCGTCCGTCAGCAGCGGGTTCAGCACGACGAAATGCTGGACGGCGATCAGGCCGGCCGAAACCACGCCGGCGGCCATCGAGCCATAACGCAGGACCGAGCTCGGCGAGCGCATGTCGATGGCGACCAGTATGGCGCCGGCGCCGAGCGCGATCAGCGTATAGATCGCCTGTTCGGCAAGAGTGAGGGTGCCGGTGTCGATGACGCCGCCATGCATGGCATGGCGCACCAGCATGGCAATGGTGAGCAGCGCGAACAGGGCCGACGCCGCTTCCATGGCAAGGCGCGGCCGGCCATTGGTGGTGCGGGCGAGCTGCCAGGCGGCGAAACCGAAGGCGAGCGCCGGCACGCCATAGCCCGGCAGCAGCCAGTTCAAGACCGGCGTCCTGGCGAGAGATGCCGCGCCGACGATGGTCGGATCGAAGGCGACGCGGCCGAGCACGGCGACCGCCGCGCCCACCGCGATCCAGCCCAGCACGGGGTAGGTGCGCCAGCGCGTTGCCAGCGCCGGGACGACAGCGGCGGCGCCGAGCAGCAGGGTCGTCCAGCCGGAGTCGAAGGCCATGTGCAGCATCAGCAGGCCGGCGACGCCGGCGCCGCCGAGCGCGAATGACACGGCCGGGCCGCCGGCCAGCGGCGGCTCCTCGGCGCGCGCGATCCATTCGCCGCCGGCGGCGAAGGCGAGCGCCAGCAACAGGGCCGGCAGCGCATAGCCGAGATCGCGGTCGATATCGCCGAAGGTCAGCCACAGCGTCAGAAGCACCACCAGCGGCGCAATGACGCCCCAGGCCGCCCAGCAGGCTGCGCGCACTGGAGCGGCGGCGGCGAAGCGGCGTGCCGCCCAGAAACCGGCGGCGAGGAAGATCATGCCGAGCGCGACGCCGATGCGGAAAGTCAGCACGTCGGACGACACCAAAGGCTGAGCGTCGAGCCCGACATCGAGCGCATCCGCCCCGATCGTGGCGGGCGGGATGATACCCAGATAGATCATCACGGTCGCGATGCCGGCGGCAAAGACGAGCGGAAGCGCGCGCGGCCGGTAGAGCGCCGCCGCGACCAGCGCGGCCAGCAGGATCGCGCCGTGCAAGGCATCGCCGGCGCTGGCAAAGGCCGGATCGACGGACAGGCCGAGCGCGCTCAAGGCGATGAAGAAGCCGGGAACGATCGAAGGCCAGTCGAAGCCGCGCGCCGTATCGTCGCGGCCAGTAACCAAGAAAAGGCCGAGCCAGACGAAAGCCAGCACGGCGAGCGTCGCCAGGCTGATGAACAGGACGGCGGCGAGGTTCACCTCCGGCGCGTCGACCATGTAGAGAATGGTCCAGACGCCGGCGCCGGCAAAGGCCGCGGCGACCAGCGCCCTCCAGTCGCGGATGCGGGCGATTGCCGCCGTGGCGGCAAGCACGATCGCGAGATAGACGAACAAGGCCCAGGGATTGGGTGCTTCCGAGGCGACCAGCGCCGGCGTGACCATGGCGCCGACGAGGCCGATGCCGGCCAACGCCAGGCCATGCAGGAGCGAAGCGCCAATGGTCGCGACGCCGATGATGCCAAGCAGCGCGAAAGCCGTCGCCGGACCGATGAAGCCATAGATGGCGTGCGCCGCGTAGACCGTGCCGAACAGGATGAAGGCGCCCGCCCCGGTCAGAATCGCGGGGATGTAGGCGCCGGCGGCGCCCTGCACCGGCACCCTGAAGCCGGTGCGACGGATGAATTCGGCGCCGGCAATCAGCACCAGGCCGAGGATGCCGGCCATGGCGAGGCGCACGCCAGGGCCGAAAATGCCGGCCTCGATGGTGTAGCGGATCAGAAACAGGCCGCCCAGTGCCAGCGCGATGCCGCCGACCCAGACCGCCCAGCGAGTGCCCAGCGCTGTTTCGACATCGGTTTGGCGCGCCGCCTTGGGGGCCTCGGGAGATCCGGCCGCGGGCGTCTCGGCTACGGTGGCGGGTTGCGCCGGTGCGGCGGATTGCACCGGTGCCGCCTTGCCCTTCGTCCAGGGTCCGGCCACGGCCTCGCCTTCGGCGGTCTCGGGCCTCGCGACGACCTCCTCGGCCGCGGTCGCGCCCTCCGCCAACGGCGCGGCAGGCGCCGCGGCTGCCTCGGCCTTCTCGGCAAGACCGTCCTGCGCGGCGTCCGCCGCGTTGGGCGCCGACAGCGAAGCTCCAGGCTGCACAAGGCCGCGCAGGATACCGAGCTCGCGCTCGACCAGCGCAATGCGGTTCTGCTGTCGTGAGACGATGACGAAAAGAGCTATGACGGCGGCAATGGCGATCAGGCTGAAAAACATGGCGGTTTCCCTCAAAACCAGACCGGTCGTGGCCAAAGAATGCGGCAATGAGACGGCTGGTGCAAATCAGCGTCTTGCCGGCTAACAAGATCGAGCATGTTTCGTCGCCGATTGCCAGCAACTTGCCGGTTTGTCCAATGCCAAACCGCCGAAGCGGCTGACGGGAGTCTGTGAACGCGGCCGTGAAATACTCGTGCTATTCTCGCGCGATCGAAGAAATGCCGTGAGGTGACCGATGCCGCAACGAAGCGCCGGCCTGCTGATCCATAGGCGAGCCTCAGGTGTGTTCGAATTTCTGCTCATTCATCCTGGCGGACCTTTCTGGTCCAGAAAGGATGAAGGCGCGTGGTCAATCCCGAAGGGACTGATCGGCGACAAAGAGGACGAGCTCGAGGCCGCCAAGCGTGAAGCCGAAGAGGAGCTTGGGGTCGCCATCGACGGCGATTTCCAGCCGCTCGGCAGCTACAAGCAGCCGGGCGGCAAGATCGTCATCGCGTGGAGCGTCGAGGCCGACATTGATGCCAATGCCGTCAGGAGCAACATGTTCACCATGGAATGGCCGCCGAAATCGGGGACCATGAAAGCGTTTCCCGAAGTCGACAAGGCCGGCTGGTTTTCGCTGCCCGAAGCTGGCATCAAGATTCTCAAGGGCCAGCGCCCCATGCTCGATGATTTCCTGGAGCGGCGGGGCGCGGATTAGGCGGTTGCCTCTGCTATCCCGCCTGGCCGGCAATCGCCTTCACCGCCGCATGGTGCCGGCGCAGCGCGGCCAGAAAGCCGGCGCGGGCATCGGGCGGCTCGAGGCCGCGCGGCTCGTAGACATGGCGGGTGAAGAAGAAGCCGCTCAGCCGGAAGGCGTCTTCCAGTGCTTCCGCATCGGCGCGCAGGCCGGAGCCGCGCTGCAGGAAGGCGGGAAGCGCCAGCATCTTGTCATGCCAGGGCGCGCCGGCGCTGCGCGAGACGGCGCGTCCGGATTTCGGCGACACATAGGCGAGATCCTGCCTGGTGCCGGTCGCCGCGCATTGGCTGAGATCGAGGCCGAAGCCCAGTTCATCGAGGATAAGCAGCTCGAAGCGCGCCACCAGCTCTCCCGCCGCGTCGGCATCATCGAGATGCGAGATCATTACGGCAAGCGCCTCGTAGAGCCCGCCATGAGCGTCGCGCTCGGGCAGCAGCCTCAGATGCGCGGCCATGGTCTGCAGGCCGTAGACGGCGACGGCGCTGTCCATCAGCCGCGCGGCGTTCATCTCGATCGCTTCGGCCTGGAAGATGCCGAGATGCTCGTCGAGCCGCGCCCGCCACAGAAGGTCGACGCGGTTGCCGGGCTGCAGCACCGGCTGCTGCTTGCGCGAGCGCCCTCCCCGCACCAGACCGAGATGGCGGCCATGGGCACGCGTCATCACCTCGAGGATGGCGCTGGTTTCGCCATGCTTGCGAGTGCCGAGAACGATTCCCTCGTCGCGCCATTCCATGGCGGGAGCTTTTCACCTGTTCGGTGGCGAAATCAAGGTTGACACGGCTCAAGCGGCGAGGATGCTGCCAGCTCCAAATATCGGAATTTTCTCAGAAAGCATTCGGGATTCTCGGGCCGCGCGAATGTCAAATGCAGACGCGTTGACCGGGTGGCCAGCGCAGACCGCCGAACGTAACGGCCGGCCTTTTCCCGAAATGTCGACCTCGCGGGCAGGCGACTTTCGCAACCATTGCCCGATGCGAGATCCGACATGAGCTCCTTCCTGAACCTGGTGTGGAGACACCGGTTGACCTTCTTCTTTGCGCTGGCGCTAGGCTTGACGTGGCTGGCGTTCATCCCCTTCTATCTGTCGCATGGCGAGAGCATTCCCTGGTTTACTTTCGGACCGGCCGTTTCCGGCTTCATCGTGGCGGCACTTGTCGGTGGCTGGAGCGCGGTCAAGGCGATCCTGACCTCGATGGTGAAATGGCGCGTCCGCCCGATCTGGTATCTGGCGGCGTTCGGCCTGCCGTTCGGGGCGCAGCTTGCCTCGATCCTGATCAATTCGCTGTTCGGCTCGGTGCAGCCCGCCTGGGGCAATATCCCCGCCGTCTCCGAAATGCTGCCGATGATCGCGCTCTACGCCGTTTTCAGCGGTCCACTGGGCGAGGAACCCGGCTGGCGCGGCTTTGCGGCACCGCGCCTGCTTGCCTGCCGCTCGGCGCTCGCCAGCAGCCTGATCCTTGGCGTGATATGGGCCGTCTGGCATTTCCCGCTCGGCCTAGTCGGCGACCTCAGCCTCTACGGCACGATCAATGTCGTGCTGGCCGCTATCGTCTTCACCTGGCTCTACCAGAACACCGGCAGTGTGCTGCTTGCCATCCTGATGCATGTCACGCACCAGAACAGCGTGCGCTTCCTCGGGAAGGTGTTCGTCGAAGGCGACTATGTGCAGCAGCAATGGATCGCTGTAGCGATCTGGGCGATGATCACGGTCGCGATTGTTGCGTATTACGGCACGGAGAGATTCGTGCGCCGGCCGGCGGCACGGCTTGTGGTTGCCACAACAGCATAGGCGCCAACGGATTGCGGCGGCCGCAACAGGGCAGGCCGCCGTTTCGGACCACCGAGCATTCTTGTCCTGCCGCTACGTCCGGGAACCGGAGAGGACGGCCTGTGTTTATGATGATGGCGCCGCTGTCGCGCAAACCGCCAACCGTACGAGCAGTTGCGGCAGAGAGCACCAACGAGCCCAGCGATGACGATAAGGCCTCTTCGTTACTTGAACGCAGTCGTTCCGCACATCTATGTCCAAGGCGCGGCCAAGGCCGTGGCCTTCTATGCCAAGGCGTTCGGTGCCGAAGAAGAGTTGCGCATCACGGCACCGGATGGGCGGATCGTCCATAGCGAGCTCACCATCTGCAATGCAACGGTGATGCTCGGCGATCCCACCAGCCGGATCTATGATGAGCCACGGCATCTCGGAGCATGCACGGCGGGCCTGCATCTGATGGTGGATGACAATGCAGCGGTTCTGGCTCGCGCGGTGGCTTCAGGTTGCGAGCAAGTCCAGCCTCCAACGGACATGTTTTACGGCGCGAACTCAGCCAGCGTGCGCGACCCGTTCGGCCATGTCTGGGTGCTGCTGACATGGAAGGAAGACCTATCGCCGGCCGAAATGGAGCGCCGCGGCAAGGCCGCCCTGGGTGGCGAGAATCCTTGAGCATGACCCGAAGAGTTGTGACACTTCAGAGATGGCGATCACGTCCAGCGTTCGTAATCGGCAAGCACCTCGTCGATCACGTTGCGCTGCCTTTCCGCCTCGGCCTGGTTGGCGTCGTGCCCGGCGACGGTGATCAGCGCCTTCCATAGCGCCCAGCCGCGGCCGCGCGCCCAAGTGGCGTCGTCGATGTCGATGCGGGTGCGAAACGCCTCGCGGCTTTCGCCTTCGAAGAATGTCCAGCTTATAGCAAGATCGCAGGACGGGTCGCCGACGCCGGAGGTGCCGAAATCGATGACGGCGCTCAAGCTGCTGTCCTCGACCAGAAGATTGCCCGAGGCGACATCGCCGTGGAACCAGACCGGCGAGCCATGCCAGGTGGCGGCAAGCGCTGCCTCCCATACGGCCGTTGCGGCTTGCGTGTCGATCCGGCCTTCGAGCGCGGCGATGGCCTGCCTCGCCTCGCCGTCATAGACGCTCAGCGATCCACCGCGATGGAAATTATGCTGACCAGGCGCAGGCCCATCCGTCACATCGATGCCTCGCAGCGCGACGAAGGAAATCGGCGAGCGAGACTGCGAAGGCGTTGAAATCGTCGATGCGTGCGCTCCGTGCCGTCTCGCCGTCGATCCAGCGATAGACAGACCAATGCCAGGGATAGCCCTCTGCCGGCTCGCCCATGGCCAGCGGCGTCGGAATGGGCAGCGGCAGATGTGGGGCGAGTTTCGGCAGCCAGCGATGTTCCTTCTCGACCTGCAGCGAATAGGCGGCCGCGCTCGGCAGCCTGACCGTCATGTCGTCGCCGAGATGGAAGGTGCGATTGTCCCAGCCGCCGAACTCGACCGGGCTGACCGGCAGATGCCGCCATTGCGGAAACTGCGCATCGACCAGCCGGCGGACGAGTTCGGTATCGATGGTTATCTTTGGATTATGCAATGTCGCTGGCCCGTTGCCGGGTCCTTCTACGCGGCAAGCATCAACGGGGAAACTCCAGCCCCATCTCGCGGTAGCGCTCGGGGTCGTCGCCCCAGTTCTCGCGCACCTTCACGAACAGGAAGAGGTGCACCTTCTGCTCCAGAATGCCAGCGATCTCCATCCGCGCGGCTTGCCCGATGGCGCGGATCGTCTCGCCCTTGTGGCCGAGCACGATCTTCTTCTGGCTGTCGCGCTCGACATAGATGACCTGCTCGATGCGCACCGAGCCGTCCTTCTTCTCTTCCCATTTCTCGGTTTCGATGTGCGAGGAATAGGGAAGCTCCTGATGCAGCCTCAGATAAAGTTTTTCGCGCGTGATCTCGGCCGCGAGCTGGCGCATCGGCAGGTCGGAGATCTGGTCCTCCGGATAGTACCAGGGACCGGCCGGAAGCGTCTCGGCGAGATAATCGAGCAGGTCCTTGCAGCCGGAGCCGGTCAGCGCGGAGACCATGAAAGTGCGCTTGAACGGCACGCGTTCGTTCGCGGTCGCGGCCAGGGCGAGAAGCGTTTCCGGCTTGACGCGGTCGACCTTGTTGAGAACCAGAAGCATCGGCTGCCTGACGTCCTTCAGCCGGTCGAGGATGGCATCAGCATCGCCTTTGATGCCGCGCTCGGCGTCGATCAGAAGCACGACGATATCGGCATCCTTGGCGCCGCCCCAGGCGGTGGTCACCATCGCCGTGTCCAGCCGCCGCTTCGGCTTGAAGATGCCCGGCGTGTCGACGAAGACGATCTGCGCGTTGTCATGCGTGGCAATGCCGCGCACGATGGCGCGGGTGGTCTGCACCTTGTGGGTGACAATCGATACCTTGGCGCCGACCAGTTGGTTGACCAGCGTCGACTTGCCGGCATTGGGCGCGCCGATCAGCGCTACGAAACCGGAGCGCGTCGCGGGGACTTGAGTGATTTCCGTTTCTGTCATGCCGCGCTCCATACGCCTTCGCGCAGCAAAAGAGTAGCCGCCGCGGCCTGCTCGGCCTCGCGCTTGGAGCGGCCGCTGCCGACGGCGGGCGCGAAAGAGCCGACCTTTACGCTGACCGTGAACACCGGGTCGTGGTCCGGTCCGTCACGGCCGTCGATATGGTAGGCGGGCACGGCGCCGGCGGCGGCCTGATGCGCCCATTCCTGCAATTCGGTCTTGGCGTCGCGGCGGGCAGCACCCATCGCCTGCGAGCGCGGCTGCCAGTAGCGGTGGATGAACGCGCGCGCCGCGTCTATCCCGCCGTCGAGATAGAGCACGGCGATCAGCGATTCCAGCGCATCGGCGCGCAGATTGGTGCGCTTGCGGCCCTCGAGATTGCGCACATCGGAACCGGCGCGCACCAGTTCCGGCAGGCCGATCTGTTCGGAGATTTCCGACAGCGCCTCGGCATTGACCAGCGCGTTGAGGCGCAGCGAAAGCTCGCCTTCGGCGGCATCGGGAAAGGAGGCGAGCAGCATGTCGGCCACGACGAGGCCGAGAACGCGGTCACCAAGGAATTCGAACCGCTCATAGTCAACGCCGGCATGGGTCGAACGGGCGCTGGCATGGGTCAGCGCCCGCTGCAGGCGCTGGCGGTCGGCGAAGACATGGCCGGTGCGCTCGACAAGCGCTTCGGCAAGGGCATCGGCGGTCAAACGCTTGCTGGCCGCCATCGCTCTAGTGGACGAAATGGAACAGGCGCCCGGCGCGCATCAACGACGGCCATTTCCATATCTCGAGCGGGCTCGCCTTGCCGGCGATCGAGAAGAAGATGAGGTTGGCGCGGCCGACAAGGTTCTCGGCCGGCACATAGCCGACGGCGAAGCGGCTGTCGGAGGAATTGTCGCGATTGTCGCCCATCATGAAATAGTGCCCGGGCGGCACGACGAATTCGCGCGTGTTGTCGCCGATCGAATCGGAATTGATGTCGAGCGTGTCGTAACTGACGCCGTTCGGCAGCGTTTCGCGGTAGACATCGATCGGCCGGTTTTCCTCGGTGACATCGGGATTGTCGATCTGGCCGGTCTTCACGCGCGGCACGCCGACGTCATTGATGAAAAGCTGGCCGTCCTTCACCTGGATCTTGTCGCCGGGCAGGCCGACGACGCGCTTGATGTAATCGACCGACGGATCCGGCGGGAACTTGAACACCACCACGTCGCCGCGCTTGGGCTCGGAACCCCAGATGCGGCCCGAGAAGAGATCGGGACCGAAGGGCAACGAGTAACGCGAATAGCCATAGGCCCATTTGGTGACGAAGAGATAGTCGCCTTCGAGCAGCGTCGGCCGCATCGAGCCGGACGGAATGGAGAAAGGCTGGAAGAGCAGCGTGCGGATGACGAGCGCGAGCAGCAGAGCCTGGATGATGACGGAAAAGGTCTCACCAAGCCCGCCGGATTTCTTCTGCGATTTTTCAGCCACGCTCATGTCGTCCTCGATTGTGCGATGTTGGTATAGAGTCTCGGCGGGCGCTGGGCAACGTCATGCCGCTCGTGGTCAGATGGAATCAATGTGGCGCTTGTTCGGCGGGCACTGCCTCGATGATCACAAAGGCTTGAGCAAGCGGGAAATCGTCGGTGATGGTGAGATGGATGAGGGCGCGGTGGCCTTTCGGCAGGATTTTCTCCAGCCTGGCCGCGGCGCCGCCGGTCAGCGCCATGGTCGGCGCGCCGCTCGGCAGGTTGACCACGCCCATGTCGCGCCAGAACACGCCCTCGGCCATGCCGGTACCCAACGCCTTGGCGCAGGCCTCCTTGGCGGCGAAGCGCTTGGCATAGGAAGCCGCGCGGGCGGCACGCGCCTCCGACTTGGCCTGCTCGACCTCGGTATAGATGCGCTGGACGAAGCGCTGGCCGTGCCGCTCCAGCGATTTCTCGATACGTCTGATGTCGATCAGGTCGCTGCCGATGCCGATGATCATTCCGCCGGCACTTCCCGTCGGCCCTGCCGCGCTTTCTTCTCGGCACGCTCGGCCATGCGCTTCCGGCGCTGCTCGCGAAACACCGTCATGCCCCAGCGGGTGATGGCGTAGAACACGAGCCCGAAGACCAGGCCGAGCGGCACCGCGCCGATCAGCATCGGCTCCAGAATGGGGTGCCAGAGCTTGGCGAAGGAAAGCTTGTGCATCATTTCGCCCAGATGCTCGGGCGGGCCGTGCTTCGGCAGATGCTCATGCAGCAGCAGCTTGCCGGTCTCCCAGGACGCGCCCCACAAAAGCGGGAAGGTCAGCGGATTGCCGAAGAACACCGCGCCGAGCGCTGCCGCGACCAGATTGCCGGCGATGATCCAGCACAGCACGGCGGCGACGATGAAGTGGAAGCCAAGCGGGAAGAAGGAGGCGAAAACGCCCGCGGCGACGCCGGCGGCGACGGAATGCGGCGTCGCCTTCAGCCGCAGGATGCGTTTGGAGAAATACTGCACGGAACGCGAGAACGAGCGGCGCGGCCAAAGATAAGTACGCACCTGTTCCAGGAAGCCATCAGGCTCTCGGCGTCGAAAAAGCACTCTGTTCCAGTTCCCGGTCCAATACGCGCTGCCCCTACCCACCGGGTCGCGCAAACACATCTTGCGCTTCGAGGGCGCAGAAAGGCAACAAGCTTTGATATAGCGACGACCGGGCCGCGCAACAACGAACGCCGCCGCGATGGTCTGCCGCAGGCTGTAACAACAGCGTCATTCTGGCGAAACTGAGGAAAACAACCCGGATGCGGAGCCGATGATCACCATTAGACCGGCGCGGGCCGAGGACGCCGGGGCGCTGCCGCGGATCGAACAGTCCGCCGGGCTGGCGTTCCGCGCCATTGCGGAACTGGCGTGGCTCGCCGACGGCGACAATATCAGCGTCGAGCGGCATCGCGCGCTGATCGCCGCCGGCGCATGCTGGATTGCCGCAGACGAGAAGGACCGGCCGGTCGGCTTCCTGAGCGCCGGGATCGAAGGCGATGCGCTGCATATCTGGGAGTTGGACGTGCGCCTCGACCGGCAGGGCCAAGGCATCGGCCGCGCGCTGCTCGAACAGGTGGTCGCGGACGCCGGGCGGCGCGGACTGGCCGCGGTGACGCTGACCACGTTTCGCGCCGTCGCCTGGAACGCGCCCTTCTATCGGAAGGCCGGATTTCGCATCCTGGAAGACGCCGAGATTGACGAACGGCTGGCAAGCCTGCTCGACGACGAGGCCAGGCACGGCATGCCTACGGGCCAGCGCTGCGCCATGCGGCTCGATCTCAGCCGGGTTGATACTCGCTGACCTCGACCAGATTGCCGTCCGGATCGCGGAAATAGACCGACATCATCTTGCCGCGCGCGCCGGTGCGTTCGACCGGACCGACTTCGATCGCCACGCCATTGGCCTCGAGGCTGGCCTGGACCTCGGCAAGCGGCACTGCCGCCACGAGGCAGAAATCGCCGGAACCCGGCGTCGGCGCCTTCGCCTTCGGCTCGAAGGTGCGACCGACTTCGTGCAGGTTGATCTTCTGCGAGCCGAACAGAAGCGCGGTCGGCCGGTTCGGTTCGTCGAGCCGCCGCATGCCGAGCACCCGCCGGTAGAAATCGCAGGTCGCTTCCAGCGAGCGGACCGTCAGCACGAAATGGTCGATCCCGGCGATCATTGTCGCCTCGGCGCGCGTCTCCGGCAAAGAGATTCAAGCGACGCGCTCAAGTGCCTGTTTTCAAACATTGCGATGTCAGATGTTGCGGCTTCCCGGCTTAACGGCTGGAATCGCGGCAAGTTCCGGCGGCAGGCGGTCGGCGGGATAGGCCGGCACTTCATATTCGGCAAGCGCGATCAGCGGCACGCCGACATCGGTCTTGCCGGCCGAACGGTCGATGATGCAAGCGGCGGCCACGACCTCGGCGCCAAGCTCGCGCAGGCAGTCGATGGTCTCGCGGATCGACAGGCCGGTGGTGACGATGTCCTCGACGATGACGACGCGCGAGCCCTTGGCAATCTCGAAGCGGCGCAACCTGAATTCGCCCCCTTCCCGCTCGACCCAGATCGCCGGGACACCGAGATGACGCGAGGTCTCATAGGCCGGGATCAGGCCGCCGATGGCCGGGCCAACGACGTAGTCTATCCCGCCCGGCACCGCCTTGCGGATCTTCTCGGCCAGCGCCTTGCACAGGCGCTCTGTCTTGTCGGCATGCATGAACACCCGCGCCTTCTGCAGGAAGACCGGACTGCGCAGTCCGGACGTCAAGATGAAATGCCCTTCGAGGACGGCGCCGGCCTCGCGGAAAATGCCCAGCACTTCGTCGGTGTTCATTGTTCGGTCCCCCTTGGCGAATGGTGGATGGTGAATGGTAGTGAGAGCACCTTCTATTCACTATTCACTATTCACTATTCACTATTCACTATTCACTATTCACTATTCACTATTCACTATTCACCCATTCACACGCCGCGCATCGCTGACGCTCGAATTGTCCTTGAGCTGCGACAGCAGCCGGTTGAGGTGCTTGAGATCCCAGACCTCGAGATCGATCAGCATCTCGGTGAAATCGGGTGCGGTGCGTATCATCGACAGCGTGTGGATGTTGGCATCGTTGGATGCGACGACCTGGGCGATGTCGGCCAACGAACCGGGCGCATTGATGGCGGTGACCGAGATGCGCGCCGGAAAACGCTCCTTGGTGCGCTCGTCGATGTCCCAGCGCACGTCGATCCAACGCTCGGGCTGGTCGTCGAAGGCCTGCAAAGCCGGCGACTGGATTGGATAGATGGTGATGCCGGTGCCGGGCTGGATGATGCCGACGATGCGATCGCCGGGTACAGCGCCCTCCGGCGCGAAACGCACCGGCAGGTCGCCGCGCACGCCGCGGATCGGCACCGCGCCGTCGCGCGGCTGCTCCTTGCCCTTGCGCGCGGCGCGCGTGCCGGGCATCTGGAACAGCATGCCGGCGGCGTTGCGGATCTTCGACCAGCCCTCCTCGCGCGGCTTGGGCGGGGCGACGGTGACGCGCTCGTCCTTATAGTCGGGGAAGACGGCTTTCATCACGTCGGTCGAGCTCAACTCGCCGCGGCCGACGGAAGCCAGCACGTCCTCGATATCCTTGCGCGCCAGCCGGTGCAGCACCGGTTTCAGGCTTTCCTTGGTGAAGGTCTTGCCGGCGCGTTCGAAGGCGCGTTCGAGGATGCGGGCGCCCAGGCCGGAATATTGCTTGCGGATCGCGTTCTTGGTGGCACGGCGGATGGCTGCGCGCGCCTTGCCGGTGACCACGACCGATTCCCAGGCGGCAGGCGGCACCTGCGCCTTGGAGCGGATGATCTCGACCTCGTCGCCGTTCTTCAGCTCCGTCATCAGCGGCATGATGCGGCCATTGACCTTGGCGCCGACGCAGGTGTCGCCGACATCGGTGTGGACGGCATAGGCGAAGTCGATCGGAGTGGCGCCGCGCGGCAGCGCGATCAGCATGCCCTTGGGCGTGAAGCAGAACACCTGGTCCTGGAACAGCTCCAGCTTGGTGTTCTCGAGGAAATCCTCGGGATTGTCGCCTTCGGCCAGTTGCTCGATGGTTCGCCGCAGCCATGCATAGGCGTTGGTCTCCCTGGAGATCGCATGGCCCGCGCCGTTCATCTTGCCGCCGGTATCCTTGTAGATCGAATGCGCGGCGACGCCATATTCGGCGATCTTGTTCATCTCCCTTGTGCGGATCTGCAATTCGACGCGCTGGCGCGACGGGCCGACGATGGTGGTGTGGATCGAACGGTAGTCGTTCTGCTTGGGCGTCGAGATGTAATCCTTGAAGCGGCCGGGCACCATCGACCAGGTGGTGTGAATGGCGCCAAGCGCGCGGTAGCAGTCGTCGACCGAATCGACCACGACGCGGAAACCGAAGATGTCGGAGAGCTGCTCGAAGGAGAGCGCCTTGGCCTCCATCTTGCGGAACACCGACCACGGCTTCTTCTGCCGGCTCTTCACGCTCGCCTTGATGTCGTGTTTTTCGAACAGGCCCGACAGCGCCGTCTCGATCTCCTGCAGGACGCCCCTGTTGCGCTCGAAAATCTCGGCAAGCCTTGCGGTAACGGCGCGGTAAGCCTCCGGATTGATGTAGCGGAAGGCTATTTCCTCCAGCTCCTCGCGCATGCCCTGCATGCCCATGCGCCCCGCCAGCGGCGCATAGATCTCCATCGTCTCCTCGGCGATGCGCAAGCGCTTGGCTTCCGGCATATGGTCGAGGGTGCGCATGTTGTGCAGACGGTCGGCGAGCTTGACGAGCAGAACGCGGACGTCCTCGGAGATCGCGAGCAGGAGCTTGCGCAGGTTCTCCGCCTGCTCGGCCTTTTTCGAGACCAGATCGAGCTTCTTCAGCTTGGTGAGGCCCTCGACCAGCTTGCCCATCTCGGGGCCGAATAACTCGTCGATCTCAGCGCGGGTCGCGGTCGTATCCTCGATCGTGTCATGCAGCAGGGCAACGGCGATGGTCGCTTCGTCCATATGCATGTCGGTGAGGATGGCGGCGACTTCGAGCGGATGCGAGAAATAGGGATCGCCCGAGGCGCGCTTCTGATGGCCATGCTTCTGCATGGCATAGACGTAGGCCTTGTTGAGCAGCGCCTCGTTGACGTCAGGCTTGTAGCGCTGGACGCGCTCGACAAGCTCATACTGACGCATCATGGGCGGGATCTCGCGGTGCTGAAATGATTGATGCGCCGCACCGACGTGCGACGCATCTCATAGATAGCCACGAAACCTAAGATACGGAAGTCCTGGATGGTTGATCCAACCCGGACAAAAGCACTTAGTAGTCGTCGCTCTTTTCCGGCGGCACCAGACCTTCGATGCCGGCGAGCAGGTCTTCCTCGCTCATGCGGTCGAAAGTGACGTTCTCCTCGGCGTCGTCGGCGTCGGCGGCAACGGCTGTCGCACCGGTCTGGTCGGCGATCGCCTCGCCCTCGGCTTCCGGCTCGTCGACCTCGACATGCTTCTGCAGCGAGTGGATCAGGTCTTCCTTGAGGTCGTCGGGAGACAGCGTCTCGTCGGCGATCTCGCGCAGCGCGATGACCGGGTTCTTGTCATTGTCGCGCGGAACGGTGATCTGCGCGCCCTGGCTGATCTGGCGGGCGCGATGGCCGGCGAGCAGCACGAGTTCAAAACGGTTGTCGACCTTGTCGATGCAATCTTCAACGGTTACGCGGGCCATGGACTGCCCCTTTCATGCGATGGATTTGATGGAAAGCTGGCGCGCTCCATAACGCGGGCGCGGCCGAAATACAAGCTTTATGGCGCCAGCGTCAGCTTGGCGGGCCGTTGCCCGGCTCATCATCGCGCCACGCCGTGAAGCTACCCACATAGTGGCGATCACAATTGCTTGCAACACAGGGCCATGCCCTTGGATATCCACAAATTGCGCGTTATCTCGGAGGTGACGGTACAAAGGTTCATTTGCCGGACCTATTCGTCAAGCGCTTTTAGACGACAAAAATTTTCGAAAGGAATGTTTTTCAATGTTCGATCCCCGTGAAAAGATCGCTCTTTTCATCGACGGCGCCAATCTCTATGCCACGTCCCGCGCGCTGGGCTTCGACATCGACTACCGCAAGCTCCTGTCGAGCTTCCAGAAGCGCGGCTACCTGCTGCGCGCCTATTATTACACCGCGCTGGTCGAGGATCAGGAATATTCGTCGATCCGGCCGCTGATCGACTGGCTCGACTATAACGGCTTCAAGGTGGTGACGAAACCCGCCAAGGAATTCACCGACTCGACCGGCCGCCGCAAGATCAAGGGCAACATGGACATCGAGTTGACCGTCGATGCGCTGGAGCTCGCCGATGTCGTCGACCACTATGTCATCTTCTCCGGCGACGGCGACTTCCGCACGCTGGTCGAAGCGTTGCAGCGGCGCGGGCGCAAGGTGTCGATCATCTCGACCATGGCCTCGCAGCCGCCGATGATCTCCGACGATCTGCGCCGCCAGGCCGATCATTTCATCGACCTGATGACGCTGAAGAGCGAGGTTGGCCGCGATCCGTCCGAGCGGCCGGCGCGCCGGCCGGAACCCGCCGAAGTCGACGAGGAAGATTATTGACGGCGGCGGCCTTGACCGCCGTGCCCTCCCCCGAACCCAGCCGTGACTGCCCGCTTTGCCCGCGGCTGCATGATTTCATCGCCGCCTGGCGCGAGCGTGAGCCCGGCTGGTTCAACGCGCCAGTGCCGACCTTCCTGCCGCCGGAGGGTGAAGATCCAGTCCGCCTCTTGATCGTCGGGCTGGCGCCCGGCCTGCGCGGCGCCAACCGCACGGGGCGCCCCTTCACCGGCGACTATGCCGGCGACCTGCTCTATGGCACGCTGATCGCGCACGGTTTTGCGCGTGGCGAGTTCAAGGCAAGGCCGGATGACGGCTTGCAACTCGTCGGCACGGCCATCACCAATGCGGTGCGCTGCGTGCCGCCGGAGAACAAGCCGGTGGGCGCCGAGATCGCCACCTGCCGGACCTTTCTCAAGCCGACCATCGCGCGCTTTCCCAACCTGCGCGCCATCCTGACGCTGGGTTCGATCGCTCATCAGTCGACTGTGCGGGCGCTGGGTGAGCGCGTCGCGGCCTTTCCGTTCCGCCATGGCGGGAGGCAGCAAGCCGGCGGCATCGCGCTGTTTTCCAGCTACCACTGCTCACGCTACAACACCAATACGGGCGTGCTGACGCAGGAGATGTTCGTCAGCGTGTTCAAGGAGATTGCGGCGTTCCTGAAGAGCTAGATTCAGGCGGCTTCCTGCCGGTCTGACACCCACTCATACCGGCAGCAGCGCATCCGGCTTCACGTCGCCGATGGAGGTATAAGTGTGCGTCTCCTTCACTCCCGGCAGCGCGAGAATGACCCGCGTCAGGAAATCCTGATAGGCGGCCATTTCCGAGATGCGCGCCTTTACCAGATAGTCGAAGCCGCCGACCACCATGTGGCACTCGAGAACCTCGGGCGCCTTGGTCACCGCCTCGGCGAAGCGCTCGAAAATATGCGGCGCCGTGTGATCGAGACGCACCTCGATGAAGACGAGCGTACCGCGTCCGATCTTTGCCGGATTGAGCACGGCCCTGACCGCGGTGATGTAGCCTTCCCGAAACAGCCGCTTCACCCGTAGGCTGGTGCCGGTCGGCGAGAGGCCGACACGCGACGCCAGATCAAGTGTGGTGCGACGCCCATCTTCTTGCAGCAATCGCAGGAGATTGCGGTCGACGCCGTCGAGGTCGCTTGCTTCAGCATTCACGCTAGACCTGCCTCTAATCTGCGAGTTTCACTCAAATTTCGAGAAAACAGCGTATTTTGCCACGGGCTTTTCGGCAATAGCCTGCGCTTTCATCGCTTTGTGCGGAGATGATCTTCGATGGCGATGTCACGACGGCGGCGGAACATGGCGGACGCGCGAGACTCAGGAAACCCCAGGCTGGCGATCATCGCGGGCCTCATTATGATCGGCATCTACTCCATCCAATTCGTCGCCGCCCGCTTCAGCCTCAGGGAGCATCTGACGGCGACGGATCTGGCCGCCTTGCGCTTTGGCGGCGCGGGGGCGGTCTTTCTGCCGATCGTCTGGCGCGGCGGCTTTGTAAGCATGAGGGCGCTCGGTTGGCGACGGGCCCTGGCATTGGCGGCGCTGGCCGGATTGCCTTATCCGCTGATTATCAATTGGAGCCTGACCTATGCCCCTGCCGCCCATGCGGCCGCGCTTTGTCCAGCGTCGATCGTCTTCTTTTCGTTCCTGCTGTCACGCATCGTCTTCAATGACGGCGCTTCGCGGCAACGGACCATCGGTGTCCTCGCGATTGTCGCCGGCCTGTCGCTGTTCATCGCGCCGGCGCGCGGCGGCACCGGCGGCGTTCTCTTCGGCGATATGCTTTTCATCGGATCGGGCCTGACGTTTTCGGCCTATGCCGTTCTTGTCAGGCGCTGGCGTGCCGATCCCGTTACGGCCACGGCCGCGGTAGTGCTCCTGTCCTGCCTGCCGCTGCCGATTCTCTACTTCGTCGCACCAAGCCATATCCATGCCGCGGCCGCCACGGAAATCATCAGCCAGATCGTGATCCAGGGGATTCTGGCCGGCGCGGCAGCCATGTTCCTCTATACCTATGTCGTCGGGCAGTTGGGGCCGCAGACGGCATCGCTGTTCCTGCCCGGCATACCCATCGCCACCGTGGCTGTCGGCATGGCGGTACTCGGCGAAACGCCGATGACGATCCAGGTCGCAGCCATTGCCATCATGGCCGCCGGGATGGGCTTGTCAGCGATCGGAGGGCGGATTGCCAATAGACGCCTTAATGCACCGGCGCCGGGAGGATCGTGAGCCTTCAGCGGTACGGCAAGCGATTCAAGGGCCGGCAATTCAAGGCGTCGGCGCAAACAACTTCGCCAGCGTCTCGCGGCCGCCTTTCAGGACGTTGAGATCGACATCGCCTTCGATGCCGTCGACGCGGCCCATATTGTGATACTGCCAGAAGATCCAGTCGTTCTCGCGCGGCCTCATCGCCAGCGAACGCAACCAGCGCCGGCGGTTAAGGATGCTGCCGGAATAGGCGTCTGCCGCCTCGTCGGTCAGATAGAAAATCGCTTGCTTGCCGAATGCCGTCTCGACCGGGCCGAGGAAAGCGGCAAGCTCGGCGTTCAACTGCTCGGGCGACGGGCGCTGCGGGCAATTGCCGCCAAACTCGATGTCGACCACCGGCGGCAAAAGCGGCTCGCTGCGCGGCACCACCGAGATGAAGTTCTTCGCCTGGTCGGCGCCTGGCCGGCAGAAGGTGAAGAAGTGATAGGCGCCGACCGCCAGGCCGGCCGCGCGGGCCTCGCGCAGATTGGTCGCGAACAGGGTATCGATATGGGTGCCGCCTTCGGTCGCCTTGATGATGGCGAAGGCGACATCGTCGGCGGCGACGCGGGGCCAGTCGATCTTTCCCTGATGATGCGAGACGTCGATGCCCCGGATCGGGAATTCCTCGCGATCCGGGGAAAAGCCGCGGAACCAGAAGAAGGCGCCCGCCACGACGGCACTGGCGACAACCGCGACGGCAAGGCCCCAGAAAACAATCCGCTTCCCCAAGACCATCCCCTGCCGCAAAGGCTCGTGCGCGCCTGACCGGAGAACCGGCCGGTGGCTTTTTTCACGCGGCCGGCGCTGCCAGCCCTGGAGGCTCAGCCGCGCTCCTTCAGCAGCCGGCCCTTCTCGCGCGACCAGTCGCGCTGTTTCTCGGTCTCGCGCTTGTCATGCAGCTTCTTGCCTCGCGCAACGGCGAGAAGCAGCTTGGCGCGGCCGCGGTCGTTGAAATAGATTTTCAGCGGCACCAGCGTCATGCCTTCGCGCTCGACGCTTTGCGAGAGTTTCGCCATCTCGCGCTTGGAGACCAGCAATTTGCGGCGCCGGCGCGGCTCGTGGTTGAAGCGGTTGGCCTGCAGATATTCCGGCAGATAGGAATTGATCAGCCAGATCTCGCCGCCCTCGGCCGAGGCGTAGCTTTCCTGGATGTTGGCCTGGCCCTGGCGCAGCGACTTGACCTCGGTGCCGGTCAGCACCAAGCCGGTCTCGATCGTGTCGAGCACCTCGTAGGAAAAGCGTGCCTTGCGGTTTTCCGCAACGGTCTTGTTGTTGGGATCGGCTTTCTTGACTTGATTCATGACGTCCAGAGTCCGTTTCGAAACTCGCTCCTGCGAGTCAGGTGAAGGTGTCAACAGAGCGCCGCGCGTTTTCTAAACGCGCAAAGGACGCTCTGCAGCCCGACTTTGCGCATGGTCCTTTCCGAAAGCGGATGCTTTCGGGGCCATGCGCGGAACCGGAGCGGAGCGTACATATAGTACGTGAGCACCGGAAGCGCAGGTGGCGCCTTCAGATGGCCGCAGGAGTAGAGTTTCCAAACGGGCTCGCTAATTAATCAAGCCGGCGTGCTTGAGCGCCGCGTCGAGCTTCTCGGCGGTCGAGGACTCGACCGTCACCAGCGGCGAACGGACCACGTTCTCGACCTTCCCCAGCTTCGACAGCGCGTATTTGGCGCCCGATACGCCAGGCTCAATGAAGATCGCCTTGTGCAGCGGCAGAAGCCGGTCCTGCAGCTCGAGCGCCTTGGCGCTGTCGCCGGAAAGCGTCGCTTCCTGGAACTCGGAGCAAAGGCGCGGCGCGACATTCGAGGTGACCGAAATACAGCCGATACCGCCATGAGCGTTGAAGCCGAGCGCGGAGGCGTCCTCACCGGAAAGCTGGATGAAATCCTTGCCGCAGGTCATGCGCTGCTCGGAGACGCGCTCGACCTTGCCGGTCGCGTCCTTGACGCCGGCAATGTTCTTGAAGTCGTGGCGCAGCCTGCCCATCGTCTCCGGCGTCATGTCGATCACCGAACGCGGCGGGATGTTGTAGATGATGATCGGCAGCCTGGTCGCCCTCGCGACGGCCGCGAAATGCTCATAGAGGCCGCGCTGCGTCGGCTTGTTGTAGTAAGGCGTGACCACAAGGGCGGCATCGGCGCCGGCCTGTTCGGCATACTTCACCAGGCCGACCGCTTCCTCGGTGTTGTTGGAGCCCGCGCCGGCCACCACCGGCACCCTGCCCTTGGCTACCTCGATGGCGACCTTGACGACATGGCGGTGCTCCTCATGCGACAGCGTCGGCGACTCGCCGGTGGTGCCGACGGGAACGAGACCCTTGGTGCCCTCGGCGATCTGCCATTCGACAAACGAGCGAAAGGCTTTCTCGTCGAAGCGCCCGCTCTTTTCGAACGGTGTCACGAGCGCAGTCAGCGAGCCTCTCAGCATGTCGTCCAAACTCCTTGGAACTTTGTCGGTTTATGCATGTCGTCGTCCCAAAACCGGTTTCCGCTTCTGGGCGACATGCATCGGTGTTTCATCAGATCGGTCAGTTGCGCGCCTTCTACCCGAAAGCGAAGCCGCGCACCATAGTCTCGACATGGTTCAGCGGCAAGCATCGGCGTAATGCCAGTGTCGTGGTTTCGATGTTCGCTAGAGGTTGATATCAGGCTCGGGGCGAACATCGAAAACCAAAACGACACTGGATTCGACAGTTGGCTGGTGTCCTGCGATTCTGAAATTCGCGCCGCGCCCGATATCAAGGTCATGCGAATTTCAGAATCGGGACACCAGCAAGCGCAATTCGAACGACCTCGATAACCTTTTGTTTACGAGCCCTTCACGACCTAAGTCTAGGCTTCGCATTGGGTTCTCAATGCCCGCGCCTGCTGGCGATGTGCTAGGATCATAAAATGCCGACGAGGCGGCCCCATCTTTTCGCGCTGTTGGGCGCGATCGTCGCGCTGACGCCTACCATGGCGATCGGCGGCAGCGTCGACGCGCGCGCGACGGCCTCGATTCCGGCGCCAGATGCGCCGCAGGCGCCGGGCCAGACGCCGATTGCCCCCGATATAGCGCAACTGAAGAGCGGGCTCGATGCGCTCGCCGCCAACAACATCGTCGGCGCGCGCAATGCGCGCGACACGCTGCCCGCCACCTCGCTCGACAAGCATATCCTCGCCTGGGCGATCGCGCTTTACGGCGGCGACCAGGTGCCGAGCGGCGAGATTGCCGACGCGGCCAAGATGCTGCCCGGATGGCCGGGCACGATCGCGCTGCGCAAGAACAGCGAGCGGGCGCTCTATCGCGAAAACCCGCCGCCGCAAGTGGTCGTGCAGGCCTTCGGCCGCAGCCAGCCGCTGACGCCGGAGGGCGTCATCATCCTTGCCCGCTCGCAGGTGGCGCTTGGCAACCAGGCCGCCGCTCGCGCGGTGCTGGTGCCGTTTTGGCGCAGCGAGAAGCTGGAAGCGAAGGATGAGACGGCCGTCATCAAGGAATTCGGCACGCTGATCCCGGCGGCCGACCATCGCTACCGCATGGAGCGCATGTTCTATGCCGACCGGCCGTCGTCGGCGCTGCGGGTCGCCGGCCTCGCCGGCGCACAGCCGCTGGCGGATGCCTGGGCGGCGGCCGACAAGGGCGACAAGAACGCCGCCAAGCTGTTGAAGGCAGTCCCCGCAGTGCTGCGCTCCGCCGGCTATTTCTTCGCCGAGGCGGAGTATCTGCGAAAGCAGCAGAAATTCGCCGAAGCCGCTGCTGCCGTGATGAAAGCGCCGACGAACCGCGATTCGCTGGTCGACCCCGATGCCTGGTGGGTCGAACGCCGCGTGCTCTCGCGCGAGCTGGTCGACCGGGGCGACATGAAGACCGCCTACAAGATTGTCTCCATGCATGCGGCCGAAAGCCCGGCAAATGCCGCCGAGGCCGAATTCCACGCCGGCTGGTACGCGCTGCGCGGCCTCAACGATCCGGCGACCGCGGCCACTCACCTCAAGCGCATCACCGAGCTCGCCCAGGGCCCGGTGTCGCTGTCGCGCGCCTATTACTGGCTCGGCCGGGCGGCGGAAGTCGGCGGCCCGGGCAGCGCCAAGGACTATTTCACGCGCGCGGCCAGCTACGGCACGACCTTCTATGGCCAGCTCGCCGGCGAGCGCGTGGGCTTGAGGACCCTCAACATCGCCTACCCGAAGCCGAGCGCGGCCGACCGCCAGAGTTTCGACGGCCGCGAAGCAGTGAGCGCGATCAAACGGCTGCAGGAAGCGGGCTATGACCGCTACGCCGAGACGCTCTACCGCGACCTTGCCGGCCAGCTGACCAGCCCGGGCGAGCTGGCGCTGCTGGCCGTGCTGGCCGAAAAGCAGGGCAACCATTTCATGGCGCTGAAGGTCGGCAAGATCGCCGCCCAGCGCGGCATCGATGTCGGCGCGCTTTCGCATCCGCTGGGCGTCATTCCCGATTCGGCCAACATTTCCGGGTCCGGCAAGGCGCTCGCCTATGCCATCGCCCGCCAGGAAAGCGAGTTCAATATCGGCGCCGTTTCCAGCGCCGGCGCGCGCGGCCTGCTGCAGTTGATGCCGGGCACCGCCAAGCAGTTGGCAAAAAAGGCCGGCATGAATTTCTCGCAGGCGCGGCTGACGACGGATGCCGGCTATAACGCGACGCTGGGCTCGGCCTTCCTCGGCGAGCAGCTCGACCGTTTCGGCGGCTCCTATGTGCTGACCTTCGCCGGCTACAATGCCGGCCCGAACCGCGCCGCCCAATGGGTGGCGAAATACGGCGACCCGCGCGGCAAGGACGTGGATGCGGTCGTCGATTGGATCGAGCGGATTCCCTACACGGAAACAAGAAGTTACATGCAGCGCGTGATGGAAAATTACGAGGTCTACAAGATGCGTATTTCGGGGAAATACGACATCGTGGGGGATCTCGTGAATGGGCGGAGCTGAGGTTCTTCCTTCTCCCCTTGTGGGAGAAGGTGGCCGCGAAGCGGCCGGATGAGGGGTGTTCCAGCGGAGTGAGACGACGGCGTTCCCTGGAACACCCCTCATCCGTCTCGGCGCTATCGCGCCGATCCACCTTCTCCCACAAGGGGAGAAGGAAGAGTGTTTGACGACCCTTGCCCTCGTCTGTAGCTGTCGGTCACCTCAACGAGGAGCAGCGTTCCGATGGCGAGCGACGAAGGCTTTTCCGACTTTTTCTACGCCGCGCCAGACGGCCTGAAGCTCCATGCTCGTATCTACGGCGAGGCGAACGCCGGCAGTTGGCCGGTCGTCTGCCTTCCCGGACTCACCCGCAACGCCCGCGACTTCCACGAACTGGCGCTTTACCTTTCAACCAAGGCGGCAAGGCCGCGCAAGGTCGTTGCCTTCGACTATCGCGGGCGCGGGCAATCCGACCGCGATCCCGATATCAGCCACTATAATGTCGGCGTCGAAGCCGGCGATGTCCTTGCCGGATTGTCGGCGCTCGGCATCGAGCAGGCCGCCTTCGTCGGCACGTCGCGGGGCGGCCTGATCATCCATGTGCTCGGCGCATTGAAGCCCGCCGTGCTGAAAGCCATCGTGCTCAACGACATCGGCCCGGTAATCGAGGCAGCGGGCCTGGCTCATATCCGCTCCTATCTCGATCGCGCGCCGAAACCGAAGACACTCGCCGAGGCGGTGGACGCCCAGCGGCGCGTGCATGGCGCCGATTTCCCGGCGCTCACCGACGCCGACTGGCTGCGGATGGTCCGGGCAATCTGCCGCGAGACGGAGGCCGGCTGGCTGCCGGATTTCGATCCGGCGCTGGTCGACACGCTGGCCGGCGTCGATTTCAGCAAGCCGTTGCCGGATCTGTGGCCGCAGTTCGACGCTTTAGCCACCGTGCCGCTGCTTGCCATTCGCGGCGGCAATTCAAAACTATTATCCGCTGCGACCGTCGAGGAGATGGGAAGGCGGCATCCCGGCATGGAGACGATCACCGTCGAAGGTCAGGGACACGCGCCCTTTCTGGAAACCGGCACTCTGCCGCGGGAGATTGCGGATTTCCTCGATCGGGCAGAGCGCAAATCAAAATAAAGTAAAGCCCGAGACTAACTCAGTTTCAGGCCTTCTCGATGAAATATAGATTCGCCGACGCGCGGCGCTCGCCTATTTGCCCTTCGAGCTCTTGCGGCGCGCCTTTGCCGGCTCCAGTCCGCTCTCCTTGCGAGCGGCTTTGCCAGGTGACGGCGCGGTCAAGGGGGAGGCAAAGACGGAGTTCTCCGCGGCGCTCGGCGCCTGGTCGCCGCGTGGCTTCTCGAGAACGACGACGCAGCCATCGAGATCGTTGGTGGCGAGGTGCGCGTAACGCATGGTCATCGACAGCGTCTGGTGGCCGAGCCACATCTGCACGCGCCTTATGTCGATACCGCCCTGGACAAGGCGCGAAGCGCAGGTGTGGCGCAGGATATGCGGTACCACCTGTTCATCGGCGCCAAGACCGACTTCCGCTTTCGCTTCGTTCCAGATGGCGCGGTACTGCGCCTGGCTGAGCTTGGTGAACGGACCCTTCGGCCGGCGACCCTCGGTGGTCGGCGGCAGCTTGATCACCTCCTTGACCCGTTCGGTCATCGGGATGGTGCGGCTGCGGCCGGATTTCGTGATCCAAAATGAGACGCGGTGCTCCTGGATGTCGTTCCAGATCAGGCCGAGCGCCTCGCCTAGACGGCAGCCGGTGTCGACCAGGAAAACGGAAAGTCTGTAAGCATCCTCGCTGCGGCTCTTGATGGCAGCGAACAGCCTTGTCTCTTCGTCCCTTTCGAGGAAACGAATCCGTCCCGCCCGCTCCTTCTGGCGGCGGAACTCGGGCAGGCTGTGGATATCTCCCATCTTATGAGCCTTGCGCAGCAGCTTGCTGAGTGCAGCCATCTTGCGATTGATGGTTGCGTTGCTGTTCCCGCGCTGGCGCAAGGTACCGATAAGATTGTCCAAGGTGTTCTGGTCAAAGGTGCTGAAACGTTCTCCGAGAAGGATCTCGTCTATTTCACCGATGAACGAGCTGACATTGTATTTATGCCGCCCATCATCCCAGAGTATATCCCGGTATGCTGCAAAGAGTTCCCCGATCCTGTGCGATTTTACTTCCCGGATCTTGTCGTAGGTGTACCTAAACTTCGAATTCTGAGAAGAAAATACCGCAAAATGACCAGAGGGTTCCCCCTCTTGAATCGCTTCGTTCGACATTTTAGCCACACCCCCTGTGGTTAAGCTTTCAGCCCTAACCGTTCGGAGATGTCCTTTCAAGAGTTTTCGAATCTTGCAGCCGACCCCATCCGCCAGTGGCGGATCCCACAAAGTCGCTCCACAGACCCGATCAGCTTACCGTTTCACCCCCATCCTTTCGTTTGCTTCGACCAATCGCGAAAACAAAACGGCCCGGGCATTTGACGCCCGGGCCGGATTTCAGTTGTTGCAGTCCGGCCCTTAGAAGGAGCGCTGGAAGCGCAGCATGCCGCCGATGGCGTCGTCGTCGCCAGCAGCAATACCAGTCCAGTTGTGATTCGTGCCAAGGGTATCAGCTTCGTCGATTTTGCCTGCATTGACGTAGTCGACTTCAGCCGTAATCGTGAAGCCGGGAACGATGTCGTAGGCGATGTTGGCGGCGATACCGAGGTTCTCACCTTCGTCATACGACACCTGAGCGTTGAACGAGGTCTTCTCGTTGAACTTGTAGGTGCCACCGCCCCAGATTGCCCAGTTTTCGTCCCACTGCTTGTAGAAGCCGCGGCCACCAGCCGGGAGCGTATACGTCGGGTCACTGTAGTTGTCATCGGTGCCGTAGCCGGCCATGATGAACAGCGAGATCGCGTCGTTGACATTCACGTCCAAGCGGACCTTGCCGGCAACTTCTTCATAGTTGCTGTCATAGGCAATGACGCCCGTGATGGCGCCCCACCCTTGAGTCCACTTCACGCCGCCGACGACATGCGGAACATAGCTGTCGATCGTGCCCACGCCGTACTGACCAAAAGTACCGTCGCCCGCGCCTTCTTCCAGCGAGACCACGGCCGAGAAGCCGTTGCCGGCGTCGAAGTAGTACTGGACGACGTTGGTGTCGAAATCACCGTAGGGAACCAGCGTATCCTGGATGACGTTGCCGGCGTAGCCGATGAACGTGTTGAAGGCCGATTCGTCCTTACCGACGCGCAGGCCACCGAGCTGGATCCAGGCGAAGTTCAGCGAGGCACCGCTGTTGCCAGCGGGATTGCCATAGGTGGTAGCGTAGCGGTTGTTGTTCTGGAAGTTGAAGCGGGTCTCGGTGTAGGTCTTCAACGTGCCGAGCTCGGTTTCCTGGCCGGTCCAGGTCTTCAGCGTGAAGCGCGCCTTCTTATAGAAAGTGTCCTGCGGATCGCCATCCCTCACATCACGGGACTCCGCGCCGTCGAACGAACCGACGTCGCCGACGCCGATGTCGTAACGGACATAGCCGCCGATGCGCAGGCAGGTCTCGGTGCCGGGGATATAGAAGTAGCCCGAGCCGTACACGTCGCAGATCTTGACGTATTCAGCCGGTTCCGGCTCGGCGACGGTCACCGCGTCGGCGGCGCGGGCACCGGAAACTGCGATCAAGGCCGCAGCTGAGCCGAGAAGAAGGCTCTTGATGTTCATTTTCTGACCTCCAGTCAAAAGTTAAAAAACGGGTCTGGGTATTTTTTGCTGAAGGACAGCGTTCCCTGCCCCATCCCCACTACCGAAAAAGATGCGCACCGCGCCGCTCCTTCGAACATGACCTTTACCCAGGCGGCGGCGGCGTTCAACCACGATCGTATCGGCAGAAGCCCCATCCGGACGCTATACCCGGACGTTGTTGCACAAATGACACGATTTGGCCTCACTCTGAAAGCTCTCGTTAACCATCGAGGCCCGCGAGACGATCGAATCCGGGCGAATCCGGCGATCGGCCGGCTGAATTGCGGCGCCCCGGCGAGTCGCCCTGTCCGGTTCTTGCCGCAGAATCGTCTTGCGAAGGGAGGCTTTCGCGCACAGCGCAGGGGAGTATGGCGGAGAGGATGGGATTCGAACCCACGAGAAGCTTTTGACCTCTACTCCCTTAGCAGGGGAGCGCCTTCGACCACTCGGCCACCTCTCCGTCGCGCCGCTGGATAAAGAAAAGCGTGGGCACAATCAACAAGCCGGCGCCATAATCGCCGAAAAATCGTCTGGCCGGCAACCTCGGAAAGCGGTGGAGCATCGGCATCGCATCGGCCCAGACGTGGCGAATCGTGACTTATGCCGCCTTTTCGAGCCCGCAGAGGCGCCTTCATTGGAGCGCCATCGTAGACCGGAAACCGGACACGCAATCACCGGCAGACGCCCTTCGCGCCGCTGCGCGGGGACGAAAAAGGGCGCAATAACAAGGCATTGCCCATAATCTTGATCGAAGGTTCGCGTCGCCTCCGTTCGATTCTGACTGGAGGTCAGAAAATGAACATCAAGAGCCTTCTTCTCGGCTCAGCTGCGGCCTTGATCGCAGTTTCCGGTGCTCGCGCCGCCGACGCTGTGACCGTCGCCGAGCCGGAACCGGCTGAATACGTCAAGATCTGCGACGTGTACGGCTCGGGCTACTTCTATATCCCCGGCACCGAGACCTGCCTGCGCATCGGCGGCTATGTCCGTTACGACATCGGCCTCGGTGACGTCGGCTCATTCGACGGCGCGAAGAATGTCGACCACCAGGACGGCGACATCCACAGCACCTGGTACAAGAACACCCGCTTCACGCTGAAGACCTGGACCGGCCAGGAAACCGAGCTCGGCACGTTGAAGACCTACACCGAGACACGCTTCAACTTCGGCAACAACAATCGCGGCGCATCCTTCAACCCGGTCACAGGTGGTTATGTCGACAATCCGGCGGGCAACAAGAACGTCTCGCTGAATTTCGCCTGGATCCAGCTCGGTGGTCTGCGCGTCGGTAAGGACGAATCGGCCTTCGACACGTTCATCGGCTATGCCGGCAATGTGATCCAGGATACGCTGGTCCCCTATGGCGACTTCGACACCAACGTCGTCCAGTATTACTTCGACGCCGGCAACGGCTTCTCGGCGGTGGTTTCGCTGGAAGAAGGTGCAGGCACTGTCGGCACGATCGACAGCTATGTTCCGCATGTCGTCGGCGGCGTGAAGTACACGCAGGGCTGGGGCGCCATCACCGGCGTAGTGGCCTACGATAGCAACTACGAGGAAGTCGCTGGCAAGGTCCGCTTGGACGTGAATGTCACCAATGAACTGTCGCTGTTCGGCATGTTCGGCTACGGCAGCGACAACAATCTGAGCGACCCGACCAACGTCATCGACGCCCGTGGTCGCGGCTTCTACAAGATCTGGGGCGGCAACTGGGCATTCTGGGCCGGCGGCACCTACAAGTTCAACGAGAAGACCTCGTTCAACCTCCAGGTGTCGGGTGACGAGGACAAGAACTACGGCGTGGCGGCGAACGTCGCCTACGACATCGTTCCCGGCTTCACGGTCACCGCCGAAGTCGACTACGATCACTTTGGCAAGTTTGACCAGTGGAACGCCGATCCCACCTCGACCGTCAACTTCACCGGTGCGGACAAGAAGAACAGCGTCGGCGGCCTGCTCCGCTTCCAGCGTTCGTTCTAACAGGCATTGCCTGATCGAAATCGATAACCCGGCGGGCAACCGCCGGGTTTTTCTTTCTCCCTTCCAGCACCCCGGCACCGTTTGCACAAAGCGCTGCATTCGGGGCGATCGCCGGAATTGCACGCTATCGGAGCCTTGGAGACTGAGCACTCAGCGCAGAGAGCGCTATGGCTCGGCGCGAATTGCTACTGGTCAAACCTCAGCAAGATCTCCCAACGCTTCGATCAGAGGCTGGATCTCGCTCTCGTAATTCTTCCATCGCTTGACGGACGATTTGTAGATCGGCTGACGAACCTGCCAGCGACTGTAAGTATTTACCGAGCGGTCCTTGTCAAAGAAACGCAGGCAGGCATCGTCCCAAGGCAGCCCGAGATAATCTATCAAGCGGCGCGACTGCTCCTCCTGATTTTCAATCAATGTTTCATACCGGTTTTCGAAGATGCGACCCGGAAGAACCTTCTTCCAGTGTCGCAACAGGCGATCGTACTCCCTGTAGTAGAGCCCCAGTGTCTGAAGATCAGCGCTATAGCTGTGCGCTTTGTTGAATTGCAGAACAAAGCAGGAGACACAATTGTCGATGGCATCGCGGCGGCAATGAATGATGCGTGCATTGGGAAAAAGAATGCCGATCAGGCCGATCAGCTCGAAATTGTGAGGCATCTTGTCGACGATTCGAAGCGAATCGGGAGCCCGCTCGCGCAGATAGGAAAGGTGCTCCTCGGCTAAAGCCCTGGTCAGAGCGGGAGTAATCGTCGCCATCGATTTGCCGAGATTCGCGTCGGAACGGTGTGCGAGGCCGATCCCGTTGGCCATTCGTCTAAGCTTGCTCAACTCGCCAGCGCCATGAACATCGGGATGGCTGGCACAGATCTGCTCGGTCAGCGTCGTGCCCGAGCGAGGCATGCCGACAACGAATACAGGCACCTCCGACGGGCTGCCATGAGCCGCCATTGAAGCCACCATTTCCGGAGTGAAAGTTTCGATCATGGCATCCACCCAGCGACGGTAGTTTTCCAGATCGAATTTTTGGCCTCCGGCTTGATTTCCTTTCTTGAAGTGATCCATCGCCTCCTTGTAGTGACGGAGGTCGTTGAGCAACTTTCCTGCCGCGTGATGGAGCGCTGCCGCCCCTTCCGCTCCATGGGCCGGGTCTCGAAGCTCGGCTAGGATTGCCGCAAGCTCGGGCGGCTCTTCCGTGTACTTGCGCGTGTGTACAAGTGCGTTGTACGCGGCCGGCACCGCGATGCGCCGTTCTATTGCCTCCTTCAGATGAACCGCGGCTTCCTCCATGCGACCGAGGCTTGCGAGCGCGTGGGGCAGCCCCATCCGGGCTAGAGGATGATCTCGGTCGATCTTCAGCGCCTTCTCGAAGAGCGGCAGCGCCATTTCTCCCTTGTCAAACGCATTGTAAGCATCACCCAAGGTACAAAGCGCCTCCACCAGATCCGGCTTCAAATCAAGAGCGTGCTGAATGTGCCTGATTGCCGGCGTAAATTCGCTGAGCTGCAAATAGGCTTCGCCGAGGCTAAGGTGGTAATAAGGATTTCGCGGGTCCTCTGCGACCGCACGGGCAAAATATCGCAGTGCCTTCTCGTTATCGTATCCGATGCCGAGGGTTCCCAGGATGTAGAAAGCCAAAGGGTGGTTTGGTGTACGCGCCAGAACCTTCAGGCAGAGTTCCTCGGCCTCCGGCAATTGCTCGGCTTTTTGCAGCTCAAGCGCCTGCCTCAACAGCATATCGTCGGCCTGATTGCGGGGCGGGCCGGCGTTCGGCTGGGCTTTGGGTGATGCAGCTTTCGGCGACACCGCTCTCGCCGAGGGCTGCGTCTTGAGGTGCTTTGCCCAGGCGGGCGGCAATCGGTTGCTCATCCCGCCTCGCTAGCAAAAGCGGCAGGGAGAATCCAGCGATACGTCGTCCGCATCGAATTCGGAGGCCAACGGCAGACGTCCGCCGCTGCGTTCACCAGACTCATGCGAGCGGCAAACCTCTCAAGAGCTGACGCCGGATACCGGTCAAGCCAGCTGATTTCAGCTTGTCGCCTAACTTGCACCCACCCCTCGCGCACGCTAGCAAGAAGACCCTTTCTCAAGCGAGCCTGTGCCATGCTTCGTCGCCCTTCCCTCACGCCGATCATCAGTGCGCTTCCCACCACGGTGCCGTTCGTTGGCCCGGAGGCCCAGGAGCGCGAGCGCGGGCGGCCGTTCCGGGCCCGCATCGGCGCCAACGAAAGCAGCTTCGGGCCTTCGCCGCGCGTCATAGCCCGCATGGAAAGCGTTGCCCGCGACCAGTGGATGTATTGCGATCCCGACAACTACGAATTGAAGGTGGCGGCCGCCGCGCATCACGGCGTGGCGATCGAAAACGTGGTCGTGGGCGAAGGCATCGACGGCCTGCTCGGCCTGGTGGCGCGCATGTATGTCGGCCCTGGCGACGCGGTGGTTACCTCGCTTGGCGCCTATCCCACCTTCAATTTCCATATCGCCGGCGTCGGCGGCCGCCTGGTGACGGTTCCCTATGCCAATGACAAAGAGGACCTGGACGGGCTTCTCGCCAAGGTCGCGAGCGAAAAGGCACCGCTGGTCTATCTTTCGAACCCCGACAATCCGATGGGAAGCTGGTGGGAGGCGCCGGATGTCGTTCGCTTCATCGAAGCGCTGCCGGAAACCACCATGCTCGTGCTCGATGAGGCCTATGGCGAGCTGGGACCGGCCTCGGCGCTGCCGGCGATCGATGTCGCGCGGCCGAACGTCATTCGCATGCGCACCTTCTCCAAAGCTTACGGCCTGGCCGGCATACGCTGCGGCTACGCCGTGGCGGAAGCGGAGGTGATCCGCGACTTCGAGAAGATCCGCAACCACTACGGCGTCAGCCGCATGGCGCAGATCGCCGGCCTTGAGGCGCTTGCTGATCAGGACTACCTGCGCTCGGTGGTGGCGCGCGTGGCGGCAGGCCGCGAGCGCATTTCAGCCATCGCCAGGCAGAACGATCTCAAGCCGTTGCCGTCGGCAACCAATTTCGTCACCGTCGACTGCGGCCGCGACGGCGCCTTCGCACTGAAGGTGATGCAGGGCCTCCTGTCGCACGACGTGTTCATCCGCAAGCCGATGGTGCCGGTGCTGGACCGCTGCATCAGGGTCAGCGTCGGGCTCGACCATGAGCTCGACATCTTCGCCGAGGAGTTGCCGGGCGCGCTGGCGGCGGCGCGGGGGAACTAGGATGTGTTGATATTCAGGTGATGCCAGCCTGCAAATGCTGGTTTTCTGCGCTTCCGGTGCTCACGGACCCGAATGTCCGCTCCGCTCCGGTTCTCGAAGCCACCATTTTCGGCTTGGCCTGACCTGAATCTCAACACACCCTAGCCCAAGCCCCTGTTGCCTTTGCCCCTTGCTGTGCCAGATTCCGCCAAGCGCAACGCGGAGCACAGGCAATGCAAGGCGAGCATAGAATCGTTCGGGCGCGCGTTTCCGGCACGGTTCAAGGTGTGAGTTACCGCGTCTGGGCACGCGCAGAAGCGATGCGTCTCGGGCTGACGGGTTGGGTGCACAACGAGCGTGACGGCTCGGTCACCGCACTGATCGCCGGCGCCGATGCCGCTGTCACGGCGATGATCGAACGCCTGTGGCAAGGGCCGCGGGGCGCGCTCGTCTCGAAGGTCGAGATCGAGGAAGCGGCCGAAGAGGCGCCGGTGGATTTCAGGATCATCGTGTAGGCCAGGTAGCTTCCCCTGAGAGAGGGGCAATCGCATATGGCTTTGGGAGTTCGGATAGCCGGCATGCCTTGATTGGCGTCATCCTCGGGCTTGTCCCGAGGATGACGGCGTTGCGTTGGACTTCGTCGATAAACTCATATGCGACAGCCGTACCTGGAGGGGAATTTGGAAGCTTGAATTAATTGAACGTTCGTTTTATTATTGCCGTCAGAGGCAAACATGGCACGCACCGCAGGTTCCGACGGGGAAAAGACCGAAGCGGCCGTTCGCGAGGCGGCGGTCAGCCTGATCGCGCGCCTCGGCTACGAGGCGATGTCGATGCGGCAGCTGGCGGCCGAGGTCGGCGTGCAGGCGGCAGCGCTCTATCGCTACTTCCCGACCAAGGAAGATCTGCTTTTCACCTTGATGCGAGAGCATATGGAAGGCCTGCTCGAGACTTGGGAAGCGACGCGACCGGCGAGCGTCGATCCGGTGGGCCGGCTCACCGCCTATGTCGAAAACCACATCGCTTTCCACATCGGGCGGCGTCACGCCACTCATGTCTCCAACATGGAATTGCGCAGCCTTTCGCATGAAAGGCTGACGCAGATCCTCAAAATGCGCACGGCCTATGAGAAGGAACTGCGCACGATCCTGCGCGACGGCGCCGAGGCCGGCGTCTTTCAGGTCGACGACACCGGGCTCACTGCCATGGCGCTGATCCAGATGATGACCGGCGTCATCGTCTGGTTCCGGCCGGGCGAGCGGCTGTCGATCGCCGAAGTCACGGCATCATATCTTTCGATGACAATGCGCCTGGTCGGCGCGACAATCAGCCATGGCAGCGCGCGTCCCTCGGGGCGCGCCAGGGACGCCGTGGCACTCTGATACGGCGCGATCTCCGCGAAGACCGGGGCAGGGAGGAACGGCATGTACACGAATACGCTGAACTTCGGACTTGATAGCGACATCGAGGGGCTGCGCGATACCGTGAGGCGCTTCGCCCAGGACAGGATCGCACCGATCGCGGCCGAGATCGACCGTTGCAACGAATTTCCCGCGCATCTTTGGGGCGAGCTCGGCGCGCTCGGCCTGCTCGGGATCACCGCCGATCCGGACTTCGGCGGCAGCGGCATGGGCTACCTCGCGCATGTCGTGGCGATGGAGGAGATTTCGCGCGCGTCCGCCTCGGTCGGCCTTTCCTACGGCGCGCACTCGAACCTCTGCGTCAACCAGATCAACCGCTGGGCCACGCCGGCGCAGAAGGAGAAGTACCTGCCTGCCCTTTGCTCGGGCGAGACGGTCGGCGCGTTGGCGATGTCGGAACCAGGCGCCGGCTCGGACGTGGTGTCGCTTCGCCTGCGCGCCGAAAAGCGCAACGACCGCTACGTGCTCAACGGCTCGAAAATGTGGATCACCAACGGCCCGGACGCCGGGACGATGGTGGTCTATGCCAAGACCGATTTGGAACGCCATGCGCGCGGCATCACGGCTTTCATCGTCGAGAAGACGATGGCCGGCTTTTCGGTGGCGCAAAAACTCGACAAGCTCGGCATGCGCGGCTCCAATACCGGCGAGCTCGTGTTCGAGGATGTCGAGGTGCCGTTCGAGAACGTGCTGCATGAGGAAGGGCGCGGCGTCGAGGTGCTGATGTCGGGGCTCGACTACGAGCGCGCGGTGCTGTCCGGGGGCCCGATCGGGCTGATGGCGGCCTGCCTCGACGTCGCTGTGCCCTATGTGCATGAGCGCAAGCAGTTCGGCCAGCCGATCGGCACCTTCCAGCTGGTGCAGGGCAAGCTCGCCGACATGTACTCGACGATGAACGCCGCGCGGGCCTACGTCTATGCGGTTGCGGCCGCCTGCGACCGCGGCGAGACCTCGCGAAAAGACGCCGCCGGCTGTGTGCTGTTCGCCGCCGAGAAAGCGACGCAGATGGCGCTCGACGCTATCCAGCTGCTCGGCGGCAACGGCTACATCAACGACTATCCGACGGGGCGGCTGCTGCGCGACGCCAAGCTCTACGAGATCGGCGCCGGCACCAGCGAGATCCGCCGCTGGCTGATCGGACGCGAGATCATGGCGGAGGGGGCGTGAGCTTTTAAAATGCCAAGGCTGCCACTGGATCTCAAACGAATTGTGGGCGCGATTGTCACTTCGATTTTGCTCCTGGCATTCGTCGCGACAGCGCATTCCGGCACGCCGTTGTTCAAGGATGCGGATGCGCTGCGAACCGAAGTGATCTCGCGGTTGAAGACTGACAGTCGTGTCAAAGCGGTTGCTCCCGACCCTATCGATCCGGCTCGTCTGCATGTAACGACAGTGCTCTCAGGTAAGGATCAGAATCTCGAGGTCGACGTCACCAATTTGTTGGGTCGCCTTCGCGAACTACCCTCCGAGGATATCGAGTCCGAAATCCAGCGATTCTTGAACGTTCTTGTCTTTGCCGACACCAACACAGGCTTCGACGCTGATCACGTGATAGCGAACATTCGCCCTCGCGAGCATCTCGATGCTTTCAAAGGCGGCGCGGTGCCCGAAAAGGATCCCGTCTATGAGGATCTCGCTGGTGACGTTGTCGTCCTCTACCAGATCGACGATGAAGATTCCCTTCGCAGCGTACCCAAGTCTGATGTCGGAGGACGTTCCCTCGCACAACTTCGCCAACTTGCTCTCGCAAACATCGATAGGCAGATGTCCAAGGTAAAACAGGAGAGAATTCGCGAAGGGATATCCATCTTCAGCGTCGAAGGTGACGAAGCGATCTCGCCCGCCCTTCTCCTGACTGACAAATTCTGGGCCCTGCTCGAACCCCAATTCCCCGAGGGCGTCGTCATAGCCATTCCGCAACGCGACGCGATTATTGTGTTCGACAAGCGTTTGCCGAGGGCGGTGCAGATAGCCCACGTATTGATCGCCAATGTTTTTCGAAGCGAACCCGACCTTCTGTCTGAATGTATCTTCGAGCGGCGAAACGGCACGCTGCAAATCGTGGCAGAGCAATAGGAATCGACCGTGGCCACACTGCAAACTCAAATTTCCCCCTCCTCCGACACCTTTCGCGCCAATGCGGAGCGCATGCGCGCACTGGTCGCCGACATCGCCGAGAAGGCGGCAAGCGTCGAGCGCGGCGGCTCGGACGAAGCCCGCGAACGCCACGTTTCACGCGGCAAGCTGTTGCCGCGCGAGCGGCTGGCGCAACTGCTCGACACAGGCTCGCCCTTCCTCGAGGTCGGGCAGTTCGCGGCATGGTCGATGTATGGCGAGGACATTTCCTCGGCCGGCATCATCACCGGCGTCGGCCGCGTCGAGGGCACCGAGGTCATGGTCGTCGTCAACGACGCCACGGTGAAGGGCGGCACCTATTATCCGCTGACGGTGAAGAAGCATCTCAGGGCGCAGGAGATCGCGCTGCAGAACAACTTGCCTTGCGTCTATCTGGTCGACAGCGGCGGCGCCAACCTGCCCAACCAGGACGAGGTCTTCCCGGACCGCGAGCATTTCGGCCGCATCTTTTATAACCAAGCCAATATGTCGGCCGCCGGCATCCCGCAGATCGCCTGCGTCATGGGTTCCTGCACGGCGGGCGGCGCCTATGTGCCGGCGATGTCGGACGAGACGATCATGGTGCGCAACCAGGCGACCATTTTTCTCGGCGGCCCGCCGCTGGTGAAGGCCGCCACCGGAGAAGATGTCAGCGCCGAGGAGCTCGGCGGCGCCGATGTCCACACCAGGCTCTCGGGGGTCGCCGACCACTATGCGATGGACGACGAGCACGCCTTGGCTATTTGCCGGCGCATCGTCAAGAATCTGAATCGGAACAAGGCTCTAAACCTCAATCTGCAGAAACCGGTGCCGCCGCTTCATGATCCGAGCGAACTTTACGGCATCGTGCCGACGGACCTGCGCCAGCCTTATGACGTGCGCGAGGTGATTGCCCGGCTGGTCGACGGCTCGGAGTTCGACGAGTTCAAGCAGAACTACGGCGCGACGTTGGTTACCGGCTTTGCCCATCTGCACGGCATGCCGGTCGGCATCCTCGGCAACAACGGCGTGCTGTTTTCCGAAAGCGCGCTGAAGGGGGCGCATTTCATCGAGCTCTGTTGCCAGCGCGGCATTCCGTTGGTCTTCCTGCAGAACATCACCGGCTTCATGGTCGGCCGAAAATACGAGGCCGGCGGCATCGCCAAGGACGGCGCCAAGCTGGTGATGGCGGTCGCCACCGCAAGGGTGCCGAAGCTCACGGTGATCATCGGCGGCTCGTTCGGCGCCGGCAATTACGGCATGTGCGGCCGCGCCTATTCGCCCCGCTTCCTGTGGATGTGGCCGAACGCGCGCATCTCGGTGATGGGTGGCGAGCAGGCGGCCACGGTGCTCGCCATGGTCAAGCGCGAGGGCATCGAGCGTAAGGGCGGTGAATGGAGCGCCGAGGAGGAGGCGAAATTCAGGAAGCCGATCCTGATGAAATACGAGCATGAGGGTCACCCGCTCTATTCCTCGGCCAGGCTCTGGGACGACGGCATCATCGATCCGGCCAGGACCCGCGACGTGCTGGCGCTCAGCCTTTCGGCGGCGCTCAATGCCGGAATAGAGGCGACGAAATTCGGCGTGTTCAGGATGTGACGATGAGTGCTCTCGGCGACAGGATCCGTGTCCACACCGGCGATATAACCAGGCTCGCGGTCGACGCCATCGTCAATGCCGCCAATTCCTCGCTGCTGGGCGGCGGCGGCGTCGACGGCGCCATCCATCGCGCGGCTGGGCCGGAGCTGCTTGCCGAGTGCCGCACGCTTCACGGCTGCAAGACCGGCGACGCCAAGCTGACCAAGGGCTATCGGCTGCCGGCGCGCTATGTCATCCACACGGTCGGTCCGGTCTGGCGAGGCGGCGGCCAGGGCGAAGCCGAGCTGCTCGCCTCCTGCTACCGGCGCTCGCTCGAAATCGCGCTCGGCCATGATTGTCGAACCATCGCTTTCCCGGCGATCTCGACCGGCATCTATGGCTATCCGAAAGACCAGGCAACCGGGATCGCTGTTGGTGCCGTAAGCGCCTTCCTGGGGCAAAATGCGCTGCCGGATACGGTTACTTTCTGCTGCTTCGACGAGCAGACGGCGGAGCTATATCGGCAGGCCGTTGCGGCCATTGGGGAGAGCTGATCTTGGAGCAAAAGGCTCAGTACAGGCAAATTCAGATGATCAGCTGGAGAGGCTGGCGGGACAGCGCCCCCCTCTGTCCTGCCGGACATCTCCCCCTCTTGGGGGGAGATCGGACGTCACGACGGCTTTCGCCAATCACTATCGTTGAAAAGAGAGCGGCTGCGCCAAAGCTGCCAATCTCCCCCCTAGTGGGGGAGCTGTCCGGCAGGACAGAGGGGCGCGCGAAGGTATGCCGTCGTCGCCCGAGACACACCCCGGCTGCGGAGGTTCCATGTTCGGCAAGATCCTGATCGCCAATCGCGGCGAGATCGCCTGTCGTGTCATCCGAACCGCCCGCAGGCTCGGTGTGCGCACCGTCGCCGTCTATTCGGACGCGGATGCCCGCGCGCTCCATGTCGAGATGGCCGACGAGGCGGTGCATATCGGCCCCTCGCCCGTCGGCCAAAGCTATCTGCGCGGCGACAGGATCGTGGCGGCGGCGCTCGCCACCGGCGCCGAGGCCATCCATCCCGGCTACGGCTTCCTGTCGGAAAACCCCGATTTCGTCGATCAGGCGACGGCGGCAGGCCTTGTCTTCATCGGTCCTTCCGCCGCCTCGATCCGCGCCATGGGATTGAAGGACGCCGCCAAGCGGCTGATGGAAAAGGCCGGCGTGCCCGTGGTGCCGGGTTATCACGGCGAAGCACAGGAAATCGTCCTGCTTGCGTCCAAGGCGCGCGAGATCGGCTACCCGGTGCTGATCAAGGCGCGCGCCGGCGGCGGCGGCAAGGGCATGCGGCGCGTCGACCATCCCGACGACTTCTCGGAGGCGCTTTCCAGCGCGCGTCGCGAGGCGAAGGCGGCGTTCGGCGACGATCGCGTGCTGGTGGAAAAATATGTCGACAAGCCGCGTCACATCGAAGTGCAGGTGTTCGGCGACAATTTCGGCAACGCCGTGCATCTTTTCGAACGCGACTGCTCGGCGCAGCGCCGCCACCAGAAGGTGATCGAGGAAGCGCCCGCCCCCGGCATGACGCCGGCGCTGCGCAAGGAGATGACGGAGGCGGCCGTGAAGGCTGCCAAGGCGATCAATTATTCGGGCGCCGGCACGATCGAGTTCATCGTCGACGCCTCTCAGGGGCTCAAGGCCGACCGCTTTTGGTTCATGGAGATGAATACCCGACTGCAGGTCGAGCATCCCGTCACCGAGATGGTCACCGGCGTCGATCTCGTCGAATGGCAGCTTCGCGTCGCGTCCGGCGAAACGCTGCCGAAGATGCAAAATGAGATCGCTTTGTTCGGCCACGCTTTCGAGGCCCGCCTCTATGCCGAGGATGCCGCGAGAGGGTTCCTGCCGGCGACCGGCACGCTGCATCATCTCAAATTCCCCGACGCGGCGCCGGAAGGTGCCGCGATACGCATCGAGACCGGCGTGCGCGCCGGCGATGCGATTTCTCCCTTCTATGATCCGATGATCGCGAAGCTGGTAGCGCACGGGAAGGATCGGGCGTCGGCGCTCGGCACGCTGCGTGAGATGCTGGCGCGGACGGAAGTGGCCGGCTCGACCGTCAACACCGCCTTCCTGGCGGCGCTCGCTGCCGACGCCGATTTCGCGGCGGGCGATGTCGATACCGGGCTGATCGGCCGGCACCAGGCGGCGCTCACCGCCATTGCCCCGCCGAGCGACGAGACGATCGCCGCCGCGGCGCTGGCGGCGGCGGATACCGCCGTGCCCGCTTCCGCCGCCGATCCCTGGTCCACGCTTTCCAGCTATGCCCATTTCCACCCGCTCTCGCGCCGCACCCGCTTGCGCTATGGCGAGGAGAACATCCTGGCGCGGGTTTCGGCACGCTCAGACGGCCGCTTCCGGGTGGTGCTGGAGGCGCCGCATGATGCGGTGAACACGCATGATTTGAGGACCATGCCGCATGCCGCCCGCTGGCCCGGCCATGTCACCGTCTTCGAGGGCGCGGTCGGCTATACGTTCACGGTCCCCGATCCGCTCGCCAAGGCCGACGAGGCGGGAGCCGCCTCAGGCAGCCTGCGCGCGCCGATGCCGGGGCTGGTCAAGCTGGTGCGCGCCGCGGCGGGCGATGCCGTGATCAAGGGCCAGCCGCTTTTGATCCTCGAAGCGATGAAGATGGAGCACATGATCGCCGCCCCGCATGACGGCGTGATCGCCGAGATCGCGGCCGAGGGCGCGCAGGTCAGCGACGGCACGGTGCTGGTGCGGTTTGCGGAGAATGGGCAGGGCTGAAGCGGCTGTTCGATTGTCTCGTTAACGAGACAAAATAATTAGGTATGGCGGGACAACCTCCCCTGCACGTCAATGCCGCAGCACAAACGGAAATGGCCGGGCTCGTCCCGGCCATTCCCTTGATTCTTGCAGAACCGATTACGGCTTGATCGGCGCGTATTTGCCGTCGTGCCACTGGTTGATGTCGTAGCTGGCGTTCTTCAGATCGCCCTTCTCGTCGAAGATGACGTCGCCGACCACGGTGCTGATCGGCTTGCCGTCCTTGAGCGCCTCCGCGACCTTGGCCGGATCGTCGGTGCCGGCGCGCTTGACGCCTTCGGCCACAGCCTGGATCACGGCATAGGAGAACAGCGTGAAGCCCTCGGGCGTGAAGCCGCCGGCCTTGATCTTGGCGACCGCGTCCTTCGCTTCAGGCTTGGCCTGCGGGTCCGACGGGAAGACGAACATGGTGCCTTCACCGGCCGGGCCGGCAACCTGCCAGAATTCCGGCGAAGCGATCGAGTCCGGCATGATCAGCTGGAACTTGACGTTCTGCTCGGCCGCCTGACGCAGGATCAGACCCGCCTCGGGGTGATAGCCGCCGAAATAGACGACGTCGGCCTTCAGTTCCTTCAGCTTGGTGACGAGGGCCGAATAGTCCTTCTCACCGGCATTGATGCCCTCGTAATCGACTTCCTTGAGACCGCCGGCATTCATCGTCGCCTTCACGGCGTCGGCAACGCCCTGGCCGTAGGCGCTCTTGTCGTGCAGGACGACAACGTTCTTGCCGGCGTATTTCTTGGCGATCCAGGGGCCGATGAAGGCGCCCTGCGCGTCGTCACGCGTGTAGAGGCGCATGATGGTCGGCCAGCCGGCCTTGGCGGCGGCGTCGGTCAGCACCGGGTTGGACGAGGCGGGGCTCATCATCAGCGTGCCGGCTTCGGCATAGACGGCCGAGGCCGGAATGCTGGAGCCCGAGCAGGCATGGCCGTCGACGAATTTGACGCCGTTGGCGACGATGCGGTTGGCGACCGAGACCGCCTGCTTCGGATCGCACTGGTCGTCTTCGATGTCGAGCTTGATCTGGGAGCCGTTGACGCCGCCAGCCGCATTGATCGCGTCGGCGGCGGCCTGCGCGCCCTGCTTGAACTGGTCACCGATGGTGGCGAGCTGACCGGTCATGGGGCCGACCACCGAAATGGTGATGTCGTCGGCGAAGGCAACCGGGGCGCTCATCATCAGGCCAAAAGCGGCCGCGCTCAAAATACCCAATTTTTTCATGACTATAAGAACTCCTCCACTTGCGCGTGCCGATCCGGCCGCGCTTCTTCCACAGAGCCGGGACAATTTCACCCTTCGCCGAAACTGTCGAGAGGACAGTGAGGCCGGCTTTGGTTCATTCCGACGAGGATTTCTTGGGCCACGCGCCTGATTACCAAGCGTAATTCAAAAAGCCGCGCCGACCTTGTTTCGGTCGGTCACGGCTTTTGCAGTCGAGCTCCCCAGACGCCCCCGCGCCTGAAACTCGCTCGCTTCCCTGTTTTTTGCGTGGCTTCGGTTGTCTCAACCCGCCACGTTCTCGTTCTTCTTGACCGGCCGTCTTTTCGCGGCCTTGTCCCGATGAGCTCTGAGCGCTACGCGCTGAGGATCAGTGCATCGTCATCCATTCGCGGGCTTCGCGCAGCGCCGTGGCGATCTCGACTTTCGACATAGTGGCCGACAGTTCCGAGCGCAGCTCGGCGGCGCGGGCCGAGCCCTTGATCGCGGCGATGTTGAACCATTTGTGGGCGGCAACGACATCGGTCTCGCAATCGCGGCCCGTCGCATACATCATGCCCAGTTCGAAAAGAATGTCGGCCTGGGCAGTTGCCCCCATGGCGCCGAAGCCGTCTTCAAGCATTTCAAAGCGTGCCATTTCAATCCCCTGTCTGGCTCCCGAGAGCTGCCTCCTTTTCCCGTGGTATCCCCTCGGGACGAGCCGCTCTTTCGATGCTTTCGAGGATGACGGCTGGCCTTGAATCCGTCGTTAAATGGCTTGCTTAATTTGAGGAAAACAAAGCTAAAACAAGAGGTAAACGCGGAAAACCGTTAAGCATGGGAATCCAGCGTTTCAGCCATTTTGCGCCAAATTCGATGAAAATTGCCGGCGGCAGAATCAAGACTTCGCTAACCACGGAAACCGAAGCGTTTTTCGATCGCGTTTATCTTCAGTCGGCCGCGTGGCGAAAATCCTTGCAACCTTCCGTCGCGGCACCGCTTTCGTTTTGGCGGCGGCTGGATTAGCTTTACCTTTGCGTAAGGGGCAGGAAGGCGGACTGGAGCCCGCCGCAACCCCATAGGGAGGTGGACACGATGTTTCGAAAGCTGACTCTGGCCTTGGCGGCCACCTTGATGATGGCGGGCGCCGCATGCGCTGACCCGATCGAAGGCAACTGGAAGACGCAGGCCGGCGACACCGCGGCGATCGGCGGGAGCGGTTCTTTCTCGATCACGCTCAAGACCGGCAAATACGCCGGCAAGACGATCGGCTCGCTGAAGGCGGCCGGCGACAACAAATATGCCGGCAGCATCACCGACCCGGCAAACGACAAGACCTATTCCGGCAAGGCGACGCTCTCGGGCACCGCGCTCAAGATGAGCGGCTGCGTGCTCGGCGGCCTGATCTGCAAGAGCCAGACCTGGCACAAGCTCTGAGCGCCAAACTCCCAGACCATACGAGACGGCCAAGGGTGTTTCACCGTTTTTGCGGAACGGTGAAACGCCCTATTTCTTTGTTTGACGCAATCCCGGACGGAAAACCGCTCACTTTTCCTGGAATTGCGTCTTTGTTTGACGCAATCCGAACGGAAAACCGCTCACACTTTTCCTGGAATTGCTCTACGCGGCCCCGTTTTCTATTGCAGCGACAGCGCTCCGCCGCGCTGTGGCACCGGCACGGTGCAAGACTCTCGTCAATCAATTTGAACCGCAGATGAATACCGGTCTCAGAACCGGTTCAGAGGCCGTCAGGCATTTTCTCCCGCATTGAAGGAGAGAGAAATGCTTGCCCGTCGCTTCACCATCGTCTGCCTGCTGATGAGCCTGTTCGGCATGCTCTTCGCCATCCTGGTGGCGGAGGCCGGTCATTCGGCCCGCTTTTGGGAACGGCCGGTGCCCGCATTGTCGGCCTCGTGAACCAAATCGAGCGCTGAAACGACAAAGCTTAAAATCGACCAAGCTGGAAACCGGGATACCACCAAAATGAACCGCATCGCCGACAATGCAACGAAGATCCTCCGGCTGCTGCCGCGGGCGATGCTTATCCTGATGCTGCTGGCAGCCCCGGTGCTGGCGGTGCCGATGATGCGGGCCGATACAAGCCATAGGATCGAGGCGCCGCCGCACAAGAACACCAGCGTAGGCTTCGTGCTGCTGATCAGCCTGCAGCGCGGGTAGATGTGACGATATTCAGGTGAGGCGTAGGCCGGTTCTCGGAATCCACCTTTCTCGACTCGGCCTGACCTGAATCAGGTCACACCTTGAATCGGAGCGATAACAAAAATCTCCAGCTGGGTTGCGGTTCCTGTCCGCTCACCCCTCCCAAGCGCTCTCCTGAGTCTCTATATTGAGCCATGGAAAAGCGAATCTACCCCCAAGCTATCGACTCGGTCGTCATGCCGGAGCCCTTCGGCAAGCAGGACTTCCACGATGCCAGAAAGGCCGTCGCGGCGCTGCAGGCGCTGTACGACCGCAACACCAAATTCCTGCGCGATTCTTTCTCAGCCCTTGCCGCGGGCGGAGATGAAAGCAAGCGCTACCGGGCCTTCTATCCGCAGATCGGCGTCACCACGACCTCGTTCAGCCAGGTCGACTCGCGCCAGGCCTATGGCCATATGCCGACGCCCGGCCATTTCGCCACCACGATCACGCAGCCGCAACTGTTCGAGAACTATCTCATCGAGCAGCTTCGGCTCATCATGCGCAATCACGGCGTGACGGTGACGGTCTCGGAATCGACGACACCCATCCCGCTGCATTTCGCCTTCCTGGAAGGCACCTATGTCGACGGCGCCGCCGCCGAGCGCATCAAGCGACCGATCCGCGACCTGTTCGACGTGCCCGATCTCGACGGCACCGACGACCAGATCGCCAACGGCACTTTCGAGGTGGCGTTCGGCGAGCCGCGGCCGCTGGCGCCTTTCACCGCGCAGCGCATCGATTATTCGCTGCACCGCATGACGCATTACACGGCGACCAGCCCGCAGCACTTCCAGAACTTCGTGCTGTTCACCAATTACCAGTTCTACATCGACGAATTCGTGGCGCGCGCCCGCGAGTTGATGGCCAATGGTGACAGCGGCTATGTCGAGTTCGTCGAACCCGGCAATGTCGTGACCAGGAACGGGGAGACGGTCCCGGAAGGAACGCCGCCGCACCGCCTGCCGCAGATGCCGGCCTACCACCTGAAGAAGCCGGGCCATGGCGGCATCAGCATGGTCAATATCGGCGTCGGCCCGTCCAACGCCAAGACCATCACCGACCATATAGCGGTGCTGAGGCCGCATGCCTGGGTGATGCTTGGCCACTGCGCCGGGCTGCGCAACACGCAGGCGTTGGGCGACTATGTGCTGGCGCATGCCTATGTGCGCGAGGACCATGTGCTCGACGACGACCTGCCGGTCTGGGTGCCGATCCCACCGCTGGCCGAAATCCAGGTGGCGCTGCAGGAGGCGGTCGCCGAAGTGACCGGCCTGTCGGGCTACGACCTCAAGCGCATCATGCGCACCGGCACCGTCGCCACCATCGACAACCGCAACTGGGAGCTGCGCGACCAGCGCGGACCGGTGCAGCGCCTGTCGCAGTCCCGGGCCATCGCGCTCGATATGGAATCGGCCACCATCGCCGCCAACGGCTTCCGCTTCCGCGTGCCTTATGGGACGCTGCTGTGCGTTTCCGACAAGCCGCTGCATGGCGAGCTGAAGCTGCCCGGCATGGCGACCGAGTTCTACAAGCGACAGGTGGCGCAGCATCTGACCATCGGCATCAAGGCGATGGAGAAGCTGGCCGAAATGCCGATGGAGCGGCTGCATTCGCGCAAGCTCAGAAGCTTTTCCGAAACGGCATTCCAATAGCCGCACGCCTGCCAGCGACCGGCGAGGCAATCGGTCGTCTTGCTTGGGCCGCAATTTGGCCGATAACCGGTCCGAACGGAAGACTGGGGTTCGGAGAAAATGACAACGGGCGGTGCGCGCTTGAGCATGATGGCTCAGCTGATAGTCCTGGCGATGATGGCATGCTCGGCTGCGCTCTTGGCCGGGTTCTTCGGCGCGCTGCATCCGGCCTTCGATTCCTTCTCTCATTTCCGCATGCATCTGAGCCTGCTGACGGCCTTGCTCGCGCTGGCCCTGCTGGCCGGTCCCTACCGGCTGCAGGCCGTCGCCGTGCTGGTCTTCGCCATCGCCTGCTTCGTTACGACGACGGGCGCACTGCCCAGATTGTCGGCGCAGCAGGCGGTCGCAAAGCCGGCCGACCGCATCACCTACAGCCTGTTGCAGATGAACCTGCGCTTCAACAACCCGACGCCGAAGAAGGTGCTGTCGCTGATCGGCAGGACCAACCCGGACGTCATCACGCTCGACGAAGTGTCCGGCATGTGGGCGAAGGAGCTCAGCTATATCGCCGGCGCCTACCCCTATCGTATCCTGTGCGACTACCCCAACGGCATTTTCGGCGTCGCGCTGCTCTCGCGCCGTCCCTTCGCCGCCGGCACCGCGCCGCGTTGCGAGCCGCGCGGCGCGATGGCTACCGCCATGATCGATTTCGGCGGCATTCCGGTCAATGTCGCCGCGATCCATCTCAGCTGGCCGTGGCCGAAGGAGCAATACTGGCAGATCGGCGAACTGGCGCAACCGCTGGCCGCGCTCGGCGAGACCGCCATCATGGCAGGCGACTGCAATGCCGTGCCGTGGAGCGCGGCGGTGCGGCGGGTGGCGCGAATGAGCGGTATGACTCTGATGCCTTCGGCCGGTCCGACCTGGATCCACCGCACGCTGCCTGACTTTCTGCGCCGCTATGCGGGCCTGCCGATCGACCAGGTGTTCAGCAAGGGCGGGGTGACGATCCTGTCATCGGCCCGGCTGGAGGACATCGGCTCCGACCATTTGCCGGTCCTGGTCGAATTCACGCTGCCGACCGACAGCAACGCGCCCGAGGACGAGCACAAATCGGCGCTGGCGGCGAACGACGCGCCGAACAAGCCGCGGAGCTGACGTCCGCTCGGTCGGCGAACGGGCTGGAGTTTCAGTTCTTCCCCATCAATGCATTGACCAGTTTCTCGACATGGCCGCCGTCGCGGTGCTCGCGCGCGTCGAAGGCATTCTGCCTGGCCTCGTAGTCGGCATAGATCGTGTCGATGCGATGCCTGGCGTCCCAGCGAAGACCGGTGCAGAACCAGTTATCCGGCCGCTCGAGCCCGGCAAGCGCCGTCTCGGTTGCCCGCATCATCTGCTTGGCGATGCGGCCATGGGTATGCTCATGCTGGCGCACGCCGGCCATGAAACGGTCCCAGCGCTCGCGCAGGACCGGGCCGGACGGCGATGTGAGGCGCGGAAAGGTGTAGGTCAGGTCGATCATGCCGGTGGCCTGACGCAGCCGACAGATGCCGTTGTCCCGTTTCACGTCGAGGTTCCAATGCACGGTATAGCCGGTCTCGGCGATGGCGCGCGTGGCATGGCCGTGCCTCGGCCCGAGGCCGTCCATTGCCTCGATCAGTTCAGCCCCGGTCCTGCCGGTGACGTCGTAGCTGCGCACATGCACGATCAGCTTGGTGCCGGCGAAGGCAGGCGCGCAAGAAAGCATGCCGGCAGCAGCTAAAATCGCCAGGCTGATGCGCCGCATGTCCGCCTCCTCGTTTGAAGGCGAAGCAGACCATACTCGGCGCCCGGCTTCAACGGTCTCTGCCGATAAGGCGCGGCTACCCGACCTTCGCCGGGCCTGTTGGAGCGGCGGTCGAGATGGCCCGGTCGGAGCGGATCACATGCCCTGGTAAACCGGGCCTTCGCCGCCTTGTGGCGGCACCCAGTTGATGTTCCGGTTCGGATCCTTGATGTCGCAGGTCTTGCAGTGCACGCAGTTCTGCGCGTTGATGACGAAGCGCACATCCTTGGCCGATGGGTCAGCTGCGGCGTTGCCGTCCTTGTCCACCCACTCATAGACGCCGGCCGGGCAATAGCGGGTCGAGGGACCGGCAAAGACATCGTGCTCGGAACGCTGCTGCAGCGCCATGTCGCCGACGATCAGGTGCACCGGCTCGTTTTCCTCATGGTTGGTATTCGACAGGAACACCGAGGACAGCCGGTCGAAGGTCAGCACGCCATCCGGCTTCGGATAGGCGATCTTCTGATGCTGGGCGGCGGGTTCGAGCGTCGCATAGTCGGCCTTGCCATGCTTCAGCGTACCGAAAGGCGAGAAGCCGAACAGCGTGTTCAGCCACATGTCGAGACCGCCGATGCCGACGCCGACAATGGTGCCGAAGCGCGACCAGAGCGGCTTGACGTTGCGCACCTTCTTCAGGTCCTTGCCGATGTCGGTGCCGCGCCAGGCTTCCTCGTAGGAAGCGAGCTCGTCATTGGCGCGGCCGCCGGCAATCGCCCCGGCCACATGCTCGGCCGCCAGCATGCCGGAGAGCACCGCATTGTGCGAGCCCTTGATGCGCGGCACGTTGACGAAGCCTGCCGCGCAACCCATCAGCACGCCGCCGGGGAAGGAAAGCTTCGGCACCGACTGCCAGCCGCCCTCGGTGATGGCGCGTGCGCCGTAGCCGATGCGCTTGGCGCCCTCGAAGGTGCCGGCGATCGCCGGATGGGTCTTGAAGCGCTGGAATTCCTCAAAGGGCGACAGATAAGGGTTCTTGTAGTTCAGGTGGACGACGAAGCCGACCGCCACCTGGTTGTCCTCAAGATGGTAGAGGAAGGAGCCGCCACCAGTCTTCATGTCGAGCGGCCAGCCGAAGGAATGCTGCACGAGGCCCGGCTTGTGGTTCTCGGGCTTCACCTGCCAGAGCTCCTTGAGGCCGATGCCATATTTGCCGGGCTCGCGGCCTTCGGAAAGCTTGTATTTGGCGATGAGCTGCTTGGCCAAAGATCCCCGCGCGCCTTCGCCGATCAGCACATATTTGCCCATCAGCGCCATGCCGGGCGCGTAGGCCGGGCCATGCGTGCCGTCCTTCTCGACGCCCATGTCGCCGGTGATGACGCCGCTGACGGCGCCGGCCTCGTTGTAGACGAGGCTTGCCGCGGCAAAACCCGGATAGATCTCGACGCCCAGCGCCTCGGCCTTGGTCGCGAGCCAGCGGCAGACATTGCCCAGCGAGACGATGTAATTGCCGTGGTTGTTCATCAGCGGCGGCATCAGGAAGTTCGGCAGGCGGAAGGAACCGGCGGGCCCGAGCACCAGGAAATGGTCGTCCGTCACCGGTGTTTTGAACGGATGGCCCTCCTCTTCGCGCCAGCCGGGCAGCAGCCGGTCGATGCCGATCGGGTCGACGACGGCGCCGGAGAGGATATGGGCGCCAACCTCGCCGCCCTTCTCCAGGACGACGACGGAAAGGTCCGGGTTGAGCTGCTTCAGACGGATCGCGGCGGCAAGGCCGGCGGGACCAGCGCCGACGATCACCACGTCGAATTCCATGCTCTCGCGTTCGATTTCGCTCATCGGCCCCTCACTGGCTCGCCATGTTCTCGCATTGTGCTGGCTCATGCGCTGCATAGCGCATCAATTCGCGACGCGAAACCGGCGCTGACGTGACAACAGCGATTTCGACAAAAAGTCGCGGTTTTCCCTACGAAACGGTCGCCGCGCAGGCCATGGCCAAGCATAGGCCAGCGCCACTTGGTTGACAGGCCAGGCGGCGACGGCATGTTTTTAATTGTTCGACGGCTTGGTTATCGGCGATACTTCGCGTCATGCGCAGTCCAGAGCCAGCCGGCTTTTCATCGAAGCGCTTACTCTTCACGCCAGGCATGGCCTGGCGCGCGGTTCTTCCGCTCCTCTTTTTGACCCTTCCGGCGGAAGCCGATCCGGTGAAGGTCTGGGCGACCGGCGCCTATTCCTTCTCCGACGAGCTGGGTGGCTTCCGCATCACGGGGGCGTCTGGCATCGGCACCAAGGAAGACCCGCTGGTCATCAGGGAGGAATTGAACACGGCGACGCCGGTAACGCTGACGATCCGTGCGACCAAGCCGATCGAGCCCTTCGGCAAGGCCGGCGCGGTCGCCAACGGCGTGATGTATATGCGCATCGACGTGCTCAACAACAGCGCGCTGCCCTGGGTGGAATTCCAGTTCGAGCTGCAGGAGATCCTCGACCAGCCGAGCGTGTTCGGCGACGGCCTGTCCTTCGACCAGCGCAACAAGACGCCCGACAACATCTGGTCGAGCAATTTCGCCGATTTCGACCGCCGGTTCGAACCCTATGACCGGCTGCTGTTCCGCAACGGCAAGATCGACCCGCTGAAGACGGCGACCTTCGATTTCCTGGTCACCGATTATACGCCGCGCTGGACGTTTTACATCGTGCAGGATCCCCGCATACCCACTGGGTGAAAGCATATCGATATTCAGGTGATGCCGGCCTGCAAATGGCGGTTTCCTGCGCTTCCGGTGCTCACGTACGAAAAGTACGCTCCGCTCCGGTTCTCGGAAACCACCATTTTCGACTCGGCCTGACCTGAATCTCGACATGCTCCAATACAGGCGAACATGGCTTAACCTTGCAAATCGGCGCCGCGCGGACAATGGTGGCGCCATGCCTGCCGCCTCCCCCAGCACACCTGCCGAGATCGCCGAACTGCTCGCCTTCTATGCCAGCGCCGGCGTCGACGACGCGCTGGAAGACGCGCCGGTCAACCGGTTTGCCGAAGCGGCGGCGAAGTCGGCCGAAGGCAGGCCTGCCGAGCGGGCGCCGGCTGCGCTGCCTCGCGACGCAAGACCCGAGAGCCGCCCGGCATCCGGGGAGGTCCCGGAGCGGCCCCCGGCGCCCGTGCCGGCAACGCCATCATCCGGCCTCGACGCGCGCAATATTCCGGACGCTCCGGCGCGCGTGCCGGCTGCCACTGTTCCCGACGAGGCGCAGGCGGCGGCCGCGCGGCAACTTGCCGCCCGCGCCACAACACTCGACGAACTGCGCCAGCACATGGCTGCCTTCGACGGCTGCAATCTCAAATTCACGGCCAAGAACCTGGTCTTCGCCGACGGCAATCCGAACGCCGACCTGATGCTGGTCGGCGAAGCGCCGGGCAGAGACGAGGATCTTGAAGGCCTGCCCTTTGTCGGCCGCTCCGGCCGGCTGCTCGACCGCATGCTGGCCGCGATCGGCCTCGACCGCAACTCGGCCTATATCGCCAACGTCATTCCGTGGCGGCCGCCGGGCAACCGCACGCCGACGCCGCACGAGACCGAGATCTGCCGGCCCTTCATCGAAAGGCAGATCGAACTGGTCAATCCCAAGGTGCTGATCAATCTCGGCGGCCCGTCAGCCAAGACGCTGCTCAACACGACCGAGGGCATCCTGCGCCTGCGCGGCAACTGGCGGGTGCACACGACCGCTTCCGGGGTTGCCATTCCGGCGATGCCGACGCTGCACCCGGCCTATCTGCTCAGGACGCCGGCGCACAAGAAACTGGCGTGGCGGGATTTTCTCGAGGTCAAGGCGAAGTTGAAGGGGCTGGCGTGAGCACTTTTTCCTTCTCCCCTTGTGGGAGAAGGTGCCCGAAGGGCGGATGAGGGGTGCTCCAGGGAATGCCAGCGTCTCAGTCCGCTGGAACACCCCTCATCCGTCTCGGCGCTGCGCGCCGATCCACCTCCTCCCACAAGGGGAGAAGGCGGAGCTATGACCTCAAAGGTAATTGAACTGCGTCCCTCGCCGCCCTACTCCTCTCCCATGACCACATCCGAACCTTCCGCCGGCAGCCTGATCCGCGAATGGCGCACGCGGCGGCGCATGAGCCAGCTCGACCTCGCCATGGAGGCCGATATCTCGCAGCGGCATCTCTCCTTCGTCGAAAGCGGCCGGGCCCAGCCTTCGCGCGACATGGTGCTGCATCTTGCCGAGCAGCTGTCGATCCCGCTGCGACAGCGCAATCAACTGTTGCTTGCCGCCGGCTTCGCGCCGAGCTTCAGCGAAAAGCCGCTGACCGATGCGACGCTGGCGCCGGCGCTTGCCGCCGTCGAGACCGTGCTCAAGGGCCACGAGCCCTTTCCGGCACTGGCGGTGGACCGGCGTTGGAACCTTATTTCCGCCAATGGCGCGATCGCCCCGTTCCTTGCCGATATTTCCGAGCCGTCCCTGCTTACGCCGCCGGTCAACGTGCTGAGGCTCAGCCTGCACCCGGACGGCGTGGCACCGCGCATCGTCAATCTGGCGGAGTGGCGCGCGCATCTGCTGGAGCGGCTCAAGCACCAGAACGACGCCACCGGCGACCCGGTGCTGATTGAGCTGGAGCGAGAGTTGCGCGCCTATCCGTCGGGCCTGAGAAGCAGCCGGCCCGCACCCGTCGAGCCGAGCGGCATCGTCCATCCGCTCAAGCTCGCGCATGGCGACGCCGTGCTGTCCTTCATCAGCACGATCACCGTCTTCGGCACGCCGCTCGACGTCACGCTGTCGGAGCTGGCGATCGAATCCTTCTTCCCTGCGGATGAGCAGACCCGGGCGGTGCTGGTGCGGCTGGCGAAGGAGCGGGGTGCGGACTAAACCGGCAATGCTGGCGGGACAGCACCCCCCTCTGTCCTGCCGGACATCTCCCCCGCAAAGGGGGGAGATCAGCTGTCGCGGCCGCTTTCGCCAATCATCAACATGGCGGGTAGTGCGCCGCCGAGGGAACTGCCAATCTCCCCCCTTGCGGGGGAGATGGCCGGCAGGCCAGAGGGGGTGTGAAGGAACTCGGCCTTTGAAGCTACTCTTTGAAACAGTTCACCCCTGCGGCGGCGTGACCGTCCTGGTGCGCGTGCGCTCCAGGCCGAGCTGCCGCTCGCGCCATATGATGAAGATGCCGGCGGCGACCACGATCACGCCGCCGATCAGCGTGTTGAGCGAGGTGACGTCGCCGAAGGCGAAATAGCCGACGACGACGCCGAGGATCATCGAGGTGTATTCGAACGGCGCCACGACCGAGGCTTCGGCGTGGCGGTAGGCCGCCGTCATCAAGATCTGGCCGAGCCCGCCGCAGAAGCCCGCGAAGACGAGGAGTGCGGCCTGCATCGGCGTCAGGGCCTGCCAGCCGAAGGGCAGCGTGAAGAGCGACAACACCGAAGCCGTCGAGGAGAACCACAGCACGATCGTCGCCGTCTTCTCCGTCTGCACGAGATTGCGCACCAGAAGCATGGCGACCGCCGAAATCGCGGCGGCGATCAGCGCGGCGATGACGCCCAGCAGCTCCTGGTCGTCGAGGCCTTCACCGGAATTGAGCAGCGTCAGCTCGGGCCAGGAGATGATCAGCACGCCGGCAAGACCGACCGCCACCGCGCTCCAGCGGTAGACGCGGATCGTCTCGCCGAGGAAGACAGAGGAGAACACCACGACAAGCAGCGGCTGGGCGTAATTTAGCGTGATGGCCTCCGGCAGCGGCAGCCTGGTCAGCGCGAAGAAGCCGAGCCCCATGGCGCCGACGCCGACGATGCCACGCGCGATATGGTTGAACGGCCGCCTGGTCGTGAACGCGGTGGCGAGCTCACCCTTGAAGGCCAGGAAAGCGACGATCGGGAAGATGGCGAAGAAGGAGCGGAAGAAGACGATCTGTCCGGCGGGCACGTCGCCGGCCGCCTTGATGCAGGTCTGCATGCCAACGAAGACCGTCACCGAGACGATCTTCAGCGTAATGCCGCGCAGCGTGTTGTGGCCGACGGCATGATCGACGGTCATCTTGCCTCATAAGGATGGTCGGGAAATGAAGCCGCGAAATAGGCCAAGAGCAATTCCAGGAAAAGGGTGTAACGGTTTTCCGTCCGGAATTGCGAAACACAACCTGTGCCGCAGTTTTGTCGAGTGGCCGTTTCGTGTAAAGAGCGCGCACCCTCAAAATTCTTGGACCAGCCAGGCCGGCTGGCCGCCTCGACAGGAAAAGCTCAAGGAATGCGCACAGATACCGGCCATGTCTTCAGGCTCGAAGATTATCGCCCCTGCGACTATCTCATCCCGAGGACCAGCCTCGACTTTCGCCTGTCGCCGGACGCGACCCATGTGACCGCGCTGCTCACCATCGAGCGACGCGAGGGCGTCGCCGCCTCGGCGCCGCTGGTGCTCGACGGCGACGGGCCGACGCTGCTCGGCGTCGCCATCGATGGGCACGCGCTCGCGGCCGGCGACTATGAGGCGACGCCGGACCGGCTGACGATTCTGAAGCCGCCGGCGGCTCAGCGTTTCGAGCTCCGCCTGGAGACGGAGATCGCGCCTTCGCGCAACGAGGCGCTTATGGGCTTGTACCGCTCCAACAACGTCTATTGCACGCAATGCGAGGCCGAAGGCTTTCGCCGCATCACTTATTTTCTCGACCGTCCCGATATCCTGTCGGTCTACACGGTGCGTATCGAAGCGCCGCACAACGAGGCGCCGCTTTTGCTTTCAAACGGCAATCCCGTCGAACGCGGCGCGCTCGCCGACGGACGCCATTATGCGGTCTGGCACGACCCCTTCCCCAAACCCTCCTACCTTTTTGCACTGGTGGCGGGCGCGCTCGGCAAGGTGGCTGGCAGCTTCACCACCATGTCCGGCCGCGAGGTCGAGCTCGGCATCTATGTCGAACCCGGCAAGGAACGGCTTGCCGGCTACGCGATGGACGCGCTGAAACGCTCGATGAAATGGGACGAGGAAGCTTTCGGCCGCGAATACGACCTCGACGTCTTCAACATCGTCGCCGTATCCGACTTCAACATGGGCGCCATGGAGAACAAGGGCCTCAACGTCTTCAACGACAAATATGTGCTGGCCGACGAGGAGACTGCGACTGATGCCGACTTCGCCAATATCGAGGCGATCATCGCGCATGAGTATTTCCACAATTGGACCGGCAACAGAATCACTTGCCGCGACTGGTTCCAGCTCTGCCTGAAGGAAGGGCTGACGGTTTACCGCGACCACGAGTTCTCCGCCGACCAGCGCTCGCGGGCGGTGAAGCGCATCGCCGAGGTGCGCACGCTGCGCGCCCACCAGTTCCCGGAAGACCAGGGGCCGCTCGCGCATCCGGTCAGGCCGCGCCGCTACCGCGAGATCAACAACTTCTACACGGCGACCGTCTACGAGAAGGGCTCGGAAGTGGTGCGCATGATCCGCACCATCCTCGGCGCGGAGACCTTCCGTGCCGGCATGGACCTCTATTTCGAGCGGCATGACGGCGAGGCGGCGACCATCGAGGATTTCCTCAAAGTGTTCGAGGACGTCTCGGGCAGAGACCTTGCGCAATTCGCGCTCTGGTACCACCAGGCCGGCACCCCGAACCTGACGGTGAGTTCCACGCACAATGCGGCGGCGAAGGAGTTCACCCTGGAGATCGAGCAGTCGGTGCCGCCGACGCCGTCGGAAAGCCGCAAGCGGCTGATGCATATCCCCTTGGCCTTCGGCCTGGTCGGCGCCAATGGCAAGCCCGTCACCTGGACGGCCGTCGAGGGCGCAACTATGGATGACGGTGTCATCCATATCCGCAAGCGCCGGCACACGGTGCGCTTCTCGGGTATTTCGCAACGGCCTTCGGTGTCGCTCAACCGCGGCTTCTCGGCGCCGATCACGCTTTCCGTGCAGCAGAAGGCCGACGACCAGTTCTTCCTTGCGGCGCATGACAGCGATGCCTTCTCGCGCTGGCAGGCGTTCAACACGCTGCTGACCGACGCGCTGATCGTCGCCTTCCGCCAGATCCTCGGCGGCAGGGAGCCGGCCTTCGCGGCACGGCTCGCCGAGCTTGCCGGCAGGATCGCCGGCGACGAGGCGCTGGAGCCGGCCTACCGGGCACTGGCGCTGTCGCTGCCCGGTGAAGCCGACATCGCCCGCGACATCGGCAAGGGCATCGATCCAGACGCCATCTTCGCCGCGCGCGAGGCGCTGGCGCGGGCGATCGCCGAGGCAAACGGCGAGACCTTCGCGGCGCTCCATGACCGGCTTGCCGACAACGGGCCGTTCAGTCCGGACGCGGCGAGCGCCGGACGCCGGGCCCTGCGCAACACCCTGCTCGACTATCTTTCGCTGCTGCCGGGCGGCGCGGGCCTCGCCGCGCGGCACTTCACCGCCGCCACCAATATGACCGACCGCGCCGCGGCGCTCGCCGTGCTGGCGCATCGCCATTCAGGCACGGCCGAGGCCGAAGAAGCGCTGGCCGCTTTCGAGGTCCGCTATCGCGGCGACGCGCTGGTGCTCGACAAATGGTTCCAGATCCAGGCTGGCGTGCCCGGAGCAAGGACCGTCGAGAAAGTGCGCGAGCTCACGCAGCATCCGGCTTTCTCGATCGCCAACCCGAACCGGGTGCGTTCTCTGATCGGCACCTTCTCCAGCGCCAACCAGACCGGCTTCCACCGCCCCGACGGCGAAGGTTACCGTTTCTTCGCCGAGACGGTGCTGGAAGTGGAGAAGCGCAACCCGCAAGTGGCGGCGCGGCTGGCCACGGCGCTACGCTCCTGGCGCTCGCTGGAGCCTGGACGCCAGGCCAAGGCCAGACAAGCGCTGCTCGACATGGCGAAGGTTGAGAACCTGTCGGCGGATCTGCGCGATATCGTCGAGCGGACGCTGGCGTGATTGGCAATCTCCCCCCTCGTGGGGGAGATGCCCGGCAGGGCAGAGGGGGGCGCGAAGGATCGCTACGTCTGCTCTTTACCAATGGGTCCAAAAGCTACCTTATGTTGAGGCGATTGAACGGTTGGAAGGGCTGGCGGGACAGCGCCCCTCTCTGGCCTGCCGGCCATCTCCCCCACGAGGGGGGAGATCAGCAGTTGCGACGAATTTCAATCAACTTTTAATCTTTTTCGCCCGCGCCTCTGGACAAGGCGAATCGGCTTTGATTCTTTAATGGCGATTCGGGGCGTGCGGCGTAGCCGGATCATCCAAGTATGCGGCAAATCGGGGAGTGCCATTTATGGCCAAGGCGGACGCGTGGGGCGCGCCCGGAGGGAAGGCTTTTGCGCGTCGCAAGGCAAGGAGCGACGGACTTGCCGGCAATGCGCGCCTGATCGCCGAACCCACCTATCAGCGGCTCCTGGCCGCCGAGCCGCTGCTGCGCCGGTCGATCCCGGCGCTGATCGTCGTTTTCCTCATCGTCATCGCGGCATTGCGCTTCCTGTCGCTGATGAACGAGCATGACGAGATCGAGCGCGACGCCAAGGCAGTGCTGGCGCTCGCCGCCGGCCAGATGGCGCAGGCGATCACCGCGGACCCCAGCGCGGCCGGCGTCAATGCCACAAGCCTCCTGGAGAACATCAGCCGCCAGGGCGCCATGAGCCGCGCCCATGTGCTCGCCGTCACCGACGCCAACTTCAAGGTCATCGCCGTTTCGCCGTTGTCGACGGGCTGGCAGGGCCGCACGCTCGACAGCCTCGTACTGGGCGGCCAGCCGCTGTTCATGTTCGGCGACCGCGCCGGCGTGATGGATGTCAGCACCGGCGGACAGGATTGGTTTGCCGCTGTCAGCCTCAGCGGCGACCGCAAACACGCGGCCGCAGTGCTGGTGCCGAAGGAAGCGGTGTTCGACAGCTGGCGCAAGTCTATGTCGCTCAACGTCACGCTGTTCGTGCTGACGGCGGGCGTGCTGATCGTCATCCTCTACGCCTATTTCGGCCAGGCGGCGCGCGCCCAGGCGGCGGACCGCATCTATCTCGAAGCGCATCAACGCATCGACATGGCGCTGGTGCGCGGCCGCTGTGGGTTGTGGGACTGGGATATGGTGCGCGGCAAGATGTACTGGTCGCGCTCGATGTACGACATGCTGGGCTATGAGCCCTGCGATACGATGCTCTCCTTCGGCGAGGTCGACGAGATCGTCCACCCGGAAGACGGCGACCTGTTCGAGCTCGCCAACCGCATCATCGAACGCGAGATCGACCATATCGACCAGGTCTTTCGCATGCGCCACGCCGACGGACAATGGGTATGGATGCGAGCCCGCGCCCAGGTGATCGACCCGGAGGCGCCGGAGATCCAGCTGATCGGCATCGCCGTCGACGTCACCGAGCAGCGGCACCTGGCACTGCGTTCGGAAGCGGCCGACATGCGGCTCAGGACAGCGATCGAGAACATCAACGAATCCTTCGTGCTGTGGGATGCCGCCGAACGGCTGATCATGTGCAATTCGAAGTTCCAGAAGGACAACGGGCTGTCTGATCGCGACGTGATGCCGGGCGCGACCCGCGATATGCTGGAGCAGCGCATGCTGGCCTTCGCCTCGGAGCGCAGGTTGGCCAATGCCAACGGGCCGCATGGCGGCATCACACTCGAGCGCCAGCTCGCCGACGGCCGCTGGCTGCAGGTCAACGAGCTCAGGACCCGCGACGGCGGTGTCGTCTCGGTCGGCTCCGACATCACCCAGATAAAGCTGCATCAGGAAAAGCTGGTCGACAGCGAGCGCCGGCTGATGGCGACGATCCACGATCTCAGCCTCGCGCGGCGCGCCGAGGAGGAACGCGCCAGCGAACTGGTCGAGCTCAACCGCAAATACATGAAGGAAACCGAGCGCGCCGAGGCGGCCAATCGCGCCAAGTCGGAATTCCTCGCCAACATGTCGCATGAATTGCGCACGCCGCTCAATGCCATCATCGGCTTCTCCGAATTGATGCAGCAGGGCCTGTTCGGACCGCTCGGCTCGGAGCGCTATGAGGAATACGCGACCGACATCAACGGCAGCGGCAAATACCTGCTCGGCGTCATCAACGACATCCTCGATATGTCGAAGATCGAGGCCGGCCAATTCTCACTCGACCACGAGGAGATCGACCTCTGCCCGCTGATCAAGGAAACGGTGCGGGTGATCTCGCTGCAGGCAGCGGAGAAGTCGATCAATGTCGAGACGCGCATCGCCGATACGATGCGGCTCTATGCCGACCGCCGCGCGATCAAGCAGATCGCCATCAACCTGCTCTCCAACGCGGTGAAGTTCACCGGACAGGGCGGCAAGATCACGGTCAGAGCGCGCAACACGTCGGGCGCCCTGCTGCTCACCATCGAGGACAATGGCTGCGGCATTCCCAAGCAGGCGCTGAGCAAGCTCGGCCGGCCGTTCGAGCAGGTGCAGAACCAGTTTTCCAAGAACCACACCGGCTCAGGCCTCGGGCTCGCCATCTCGCGCTCGCTGGCCGAATTGCAGGGCGGCGCGCTGAAGATCCGTTCGACCGAGGGTGTCGGCACTATCGTGTCGGTACGCATTCCGCTGAAGAAGGCGCCGTCCGCGGTGAAGGCGGCGGCTTAGAGCGTTCCACCGTTTCATGGAAACGGCGAACCGCTCTAGCTCTTTGTTTTTACGCGATTCCGAACGGAAAACCGCACACACTTTTCCTGGAATTGCTTTAGTTCGGAATGCGGAATTTCCAAAGGCTCCGGCGGACAACGCCCCCTCCTTCTTGCTGGACATCTCACTTCCGGCTTGCCCCGGGCCGGTCAGGGCGGCAGTCAGTCAAACCCAATGGACTGTCGGGTCGCTAAACTGGACCGGTAAGGTTTAAATCATTTGCTGCTGTAGATGCCGGACTTGCATCGGCGCCTTTCGATGCCCGTCTATAGATCAAGCTGACGACCAGACCGATATATCCGACCTGCAGAATGATCATGGCCAGGATTGCCCATCCAAGCACCGCCCAGACAGAACCAGTTTCGTTGTAAGCCCAGATCGCCACGATGAATGACGTCGTGAACATGCCTACCAAAAATTTCGGAAGATCCATAATTGCCCAGCGCCCCAAAGCATGGCGATTTAGGCGGCTTTCAAATCAGCCGTTAAGAACCCGCCGCTCCATTTGCGAAGCGGCGGGGCCCCCCATCGTCGGGGTGATGGTTGACCCCGGCATTGCTGACAGTGCAATTGCGGTGCCAGACCTATTGACCCATTACGGGACACCTCTGCCAATGGCGCAAGACCGGTTCGCCGATTAATATTAACTGTGGCTAATGTGCCACCCGGCGAATCTCATGGCAACGATGCGGTTGATGGCGACGCTCCCGCACGAAGCAGACGGTCGAAATCTCTCCTGACCTTCCGCGACATCTCCTTGAGATGTGCTTCCAGCACACCGAAATCCGGCAGGTCGGTGACCGCGAGCAGCAGATCCGAGAGTCCCGGCGGGACATCGTCGCGCTGGAACTCGCCGGTGAGGCAAAGCCTGATCATCTGGGTCAGCGCCAGATAGAGCCGATAGGCCTCGCCAAGCTCTTCACGCATATCGGCTGCGGCGAAGTCCGGAGAAAGCCGGGCCAGAATGTCGGCAGTCGCCGTGACCCGGCGGCCAGGTTCGATCGCGCCGGTAATGACCGCGACCTGCGCGATGAATTCCAGGTCGATGAGCCCGCCCGGGATCAGCTTGATGTCCCAGAGATCGCGCGGCGCCTTCTCCTTCTCGATCAGCGTACGCATGTCCGAGGCCTCGGCTTTAACCTTGGCCGCATCGCGCGGCTGCGCCAGTACCACCGCCACTTCCGTATCGAGCTCGGCGCAGAGCTCGGCATCGCCGCCGACGGCGCGGGCCCGTGCCAGCGCCATGTGTTCCCAGGTCCAGGCGTCCTGGCGCTGATATTTCTTGAACGCGTCGATATGGGTGGCGACCGGCCCCTTGTTGCCTGATGGACGCAGGCGCAGATCCAGCTCGTAGAGCACACCTTCGGCCGTCGGCGCCGAGACGGCCGCGATCAGGCGCTGCGTCATGCGGGTATAGTAATGCGAAGGCGCCAGCGGCTTCTCGCCGTCGGAGTCCTCGGCGTCGTTGTCGTGGTCATAGAGCAGGATGAGATCGACATCCGAACCCGCCGTGAGCTCGCGGCTGCCCAGCTTGCCCATGCCGAGCAGCGCCACCCTGCCGCCCGCGATGCTGCCGTGGCGCAGCGCGAATTCGGCGATCACGGCGTCGAGCGCCGCTTCGATGGTGAGATCGGCGAGATCCGAGAAGGCGCGCCCCGCCCGCGCCGGATCGATAGAGCCGGCAAGCAGGCGAACGCCGATCAGGAATTTCTGCTCGGAAGCGAAGATGCGCAGCCGGTCGAGCACATCCTCATAGGCGCGGTCGCCTTCGATAAAGGCGGCAAGCCGGGCCGAGAGATAGGCGCGATCCGGCAGTTCGGTAAGCAATGCCGGATCGAGCAGTCCGTCGAAGACATGCGGACGACGCGTGATGATCGCCGCCAGCCGAGGCGCCGCGCCCATGATGGTCGCCATCAGCTTGAGCAGCGCCGGGTTCGACTGCAGCAGCGAGAAAAGCTGGATACCGGCCGGCAGGCCGGCGAGGAACTCGTCGAAGCGCATCAGCGCCTCGTCGGCGCGCCGCGTCTGGCCGAAGGCTTTGAGCAGCGCCGGCGTCAATTCGGTCAGCCGCTCGCGCGCCTCGGCCGACTGGGTGACGCGGTAGCGGCCGAAATGCCAGCCGCGGATGACACGGCAGATGTCACTCGGCCGCTGGAAGCCCAGGCGATCGAGCGTCTGCAGCGTGTCGGGATCGTCGACATCGCCGGTGAAGACCAGATTGCCGACGCCGGCCGAAAGCTCGGGTGCGGTTTCGAACAACGCCGCATAATGGCGCTCGACCTGCTGCAGCGAGGCGCGGAAGGCCTGGGTGAAATCCGCCTCGCCGGCAAAACCCAACATCAGCGCGATGCGCTTCAGCTCCTCGTCTTCTTCCGGCAGGATATGCGTCTGCTCGTCCGCCACCATCTGAACGGCATGCTCGACGCGGCGCAGGAACCAGTATTGTCGCGTGAGCGCGTCGCGTGCGTCGGCGGTGATCCAGCCGCGCGCAGCGAGCGCTGCGAGCATCGGCACGGTCTCGCGGCCGCGCAGCTCCGGGAAGCGGCCGCCGGCGATGAGCTGCTGGGTCTGGACGAAGAACTCGATCTCGCGGATGCCGCCGCGTCCGAGCTTGACGTTGTGGCCCTTGACCGCGATCTCGCCATAGCCCTTGTGGGCATGGATCTGGCGCTTGATCGAATGGACGTCGGCGATCGCCGCATAGTCCATGTATTTGCGCCAGACATAGGGCTGCAATTCCTTGAGGAAGGCCGCGCCCGCGGCAAGGTCGCCGGCAACCGGCCGCGCCTTGATCATGGCCGCCCGCTCCCAGTTCTGGCCGCGCGCCTCGTAATAACGAAGCGCGGCCTCTACGGGGATCGCCAGCGGCGTCGAGCCCGGATCGGGGCGGAGCCTCAGATCGGTGCGGAAGACATAGCCATGCTCGGTGCGGTCCTGCAGGATGCGCACGAGCCGACGGGTGAGGCGCGAGAACAGCTCGGTGGCGTCGAGCGGATCGATGACGGCCGGCGCCTCCCGATCGAAGAAGACGACGAGATCGATGTCGGAGGAAAAATTCAGCTCATGCGCGCCGAGCTTGCCCATGCCGAGCAGGATCCAGCCCGAATCCTTCGCCGGTTCCAACCGATCCGGCAGCTTGAGCTTGCCTTGCCGTTGCGCGTCGAGCAGCAGGAAATCGACAGCGGCTTTTGTGCAGGCATCCGCGAGATCACTGAGACGGCGCACCGTCACCGCGGTCTCTGCCTCGCCCGAAAGGTCGGCCAGCGCGATCAAGAAATGCGCCTCCGTCTTCCACTGCCTGAGCGCCATCATCAGGCCCGATTCCGAGGCGTCATCCACCTTGGCCGCGCCGCCTATCGCCTCGCCGATGGCATCGAGCCGCGCTTCGATCGTCCGGTCGAACAGCGTGTCGAGAACGGATGGCCGGCGGCGCGCGACATCGCGCAGGAAGGGCGAGAGGTCGAAGACGGCCGCCAGCAGCTCCTGCAGTGGCCCCTCGCCCGCCAGGAACGCGGCGAGGCGCGAAAGCCCCTCTTCCTCGGCGGCATCGGCGATTTCCGACAATTCACGCCGGGCATGCTCCGCATCAAGGGGGCGGAGCGCCACTGTCGGGCTAAGCCGGAACTCGGATTCGATTTTCTTCTTCGCCATTTGTCCGCGCTGTCAATGCGTCTCCCGCAACGGGAAACTCATGACCACGGACAATCCGGGATTGGCGGGTAAAAGATCAAGCCTGCCGTTGTGGAAAGTCATGATTGCCTTGGCGAGGCTGAGACCGAGACCCGAGCCCGGTTGCGAGCGGCTCTTTTCCAGGCGCACGAAGCGCTCGGTGGCGCGGGCGCGATCGGCGTCGTCCGGGATGCCGTGGCCATTGTCGGTGACGGCAAGCTTGATCTCGTTGCCGGCGCGCTCCAGCAC